>NZ_JABMCU010000253.1:0-5186 GCF_013179605.1 Enterobacter sp. CM29
CCTACGATCGCGAGAAGAAACTGGTTGAGAAGTACGATGTCTCTTCGACAGGTACCGGCGGTGGCGGCGGTGAGTATCCGTTGCAGGACGGTTTCGGCTGGAGTAACGGTGTGACGCTCAGGATGCTGGACATGGTCTGCCCGAAAGAGAAGCCGTGCGACAGCGTACCGGAGAATCAGCCTGCGGCAAACGATGATGTTGCACCTGCTAAACAGGCGGCGCAGTAGCGCCCTTCACCCTAACCCTCTCCCCAAAGGGGCGAGGGGACTGTTCAGTGCGGTAGCGCCACCGGGCTTTTTTCAGAAGCTGTAGCTCGCCCCGACCTGGAAGGTGCGGTCGCGGCCTATCCAGCAGTTGGTCGCGTCATAGCAGGTGAGCGTCTCTTTGTTGGTGACGTTCTGCGCGCTCGCTTTCAGCGTCAGCCCCTCCAGCGATGGCGCCAGTTCGCCCATGCGGTAAGATGCCGCCAGATCGTACTGCGTCGTACCGCCCAGCTTGCCTGCATCATTGGCTGGCGAGATCTCCATCGGCCCGGTGTAGCGTGCACCAGCCCCCAGCGTTAACCCTCTCAGCGGCGTGCTGTCAAAGGTGTAATCTCCCCACAGATTAAAGGCGTTCTCAGGGACCTGCGTCGGTCGTTTGCCCTGGTACTTGTCATCTTCGGTATTGATGGCGTGGGTGTAGGCATAATTAGCAATCAGCGTCAGGTTATCCGTTGGACGACTAATAGCGGAAAGCTCCGCGCCTTTCGATTCCACTTCCCCGGTCTGGCGGTAGTTGAGTAAGCCCGGATCGCTGGTCACCACATTTTTCTGACGAATGTTAAACACCGAGGCGGTGAAGGTAGTTGCATATTCCGCCAGCAGATATTTCACCCCACCCTCCACCTGCTTACTGGTGGTGGGCTTAACGTCTTTCGCGGTCAGCGTACCCTGCGGCGATACCGGTGCGAAGCCTTCCGAATAGCTGATAAACGGCGAGAGACCATTTTCGAAGGCATAAAGCGCCCCCAGTCGTTTGGTGAGGCGATCTTGCGATACCCAGGCTTTGTCACCGTTTTGCAGATAGTTGGTGGTGACGGAACGGTAGTCGTCAAAGCGCAGGCTGGCCAGCACGTTAAGCCCGCCAAACGCAATCTGATCCTGAAGGTAATAGCCATTCTGCTGATAGCCGAGACGGTTTTTCTGCGCTGTTTCAAGCCCCAGCGCATCGTTATCGATCTGCGAGTGATCCGGATTGCGCATATCGATACCCGGTGTGGACGAGGCGTAACGATAATGGAAGTGAGAGTTCAGCTTCTGGTAGTCAAAGCCCGCCAGCAGATGATGTTGCCAGTCCCCCAGCGCGACGGTTCGGGTAACCTGGTTATCAATGTTGAAGCTCTGCAAATCTTCATCCGTGGTATAGGCGAAGCGGTTAAGCTGGTAGACCTCGCTGCCCGTCCCGGTGGAATAGGCGCTGCGCTGGTGGGTATCCACGTCAAAGTAGCGCGCTTTCTGGTTAAAGCCCCAGCCACTGTCAAACTCATGCTCAAAGCTGTAGCCCATCATCCACTGGCGCTGTTTGAAGCCGCTCCACTCATCCCCGGCATAGTCACGACGATCGGCGTATTTAGACCGCAGATAGCTTAGCGGCATCGGATCAGACGGCGTCAGGCTCGGCGTATTTTGCGCCAGCGCGTCAATGGTCAGGCGCGTTTTGTCATCCGGCTGCCAGGTCACGGAGGGGGCCACCAGATAGTTTTCATACCGCGTGGTGTGCGCCTGTTCGTCACTTTCCGTCGCTTTGCCCAGCAGACGATAGTTCCAGTCGCTGTTCGCGATCTGCCCCGTGGAATCCAGGTACCCCTCTTTCAGATTGCGGTTTCCGGTATTAAAGCCCAGTTCCGTTTTCGCCTCTTTCTGCGGCTTTTTACTCTGAATATTGACCAGCCCGCCCGGGGAGCCGCCGCCATACAGCACGGATGACGGCCCCTTCAGGATATCGACGCTCTCAATCAGCAGCGGATCGATTCGCGCTTTGGTGTTCCCGGTGACGTTATAGGGAAGTTGCAGGCCGTTGTAGAACTCCTGATCAACGTTGAACCCGCGGATTTTGTACTCGCTCATGTAAGAGGTGCTCCCGCGCACCTCCGTGGAAACGCCCGGCGCATAGCGCAGGATCTCGTTTACCGAACTGGCGTGCCGCTGCTCAATCTCTTTAGCGGCGATGGTGTTGATCACCTGCGGCGTTTTACTTTCCGCGACGGCTGATTTCGTGGCGCTATTGGTCCAGGCAGGGAGCGCGCTGCCCTGCTCTGTACCGGTTACCACGATGGTGGGTTCTTCTGCGAAAGCCTGTGTCTGCAATGCCAGCGTAACGGCGCCTGCCAACGCGCATAACGCAAAACGTGAGGTGCTCATAGTGTCGTCTTATTATTAGATGATATTGGGAACGACAATTATTATCATTTTTATTACCGAATCAATATCAGCGGAGAAAAACAGATCGTTTGTATTAAGTTTCATGCCAGCGTGCCGATAACCCAGAGACAGTCTGTCATCTATCGAGGAGCCATCTGGCGTGAGTAGCTACAGTGAGCAGTTCCTGAAACAAAATCCGCTGGCTGTATTAGGGGTGTTACGCGACCTGAAAAAGGGCGAGGTGCCGCTGCGCATCAACTGGTCAACCAGCCAGTTTATCAGCAAGATCCTGGACGTGACGGCAGAACACCTGATCGTGGATCTGGGTAGCCAGAGCGATGAAAACCGTGCCGCGCTACAGGCAGAAAACCTCTCGGTGATGGCCGAAACGCAGGGGGCTAAAGTCGAGTTTATACTGCCTCGCCTGACCACGATCGTGTACCAGGGTTTGCCTGCGTTTATCACCCCCCTGCCCGCTAATCTCTGGTTCGTGCAGCGCCGCGAGTATTTTCGCATCAGCGCCCCGCTTCACCCGGCCTACTTCTGTAAGGCAAAAATGCCGGACAAAAAAGAGATCCGCTTTCGTCTCTTTGACCTGTCGCTGGGCGGCATGGGAGCGTTGATGGATATGCCGAAGCCGGAAGGGCTGGTGGAAGGTATGCGTTTTAGTCAGATCGAGCTGGATATGGGCGGATGGGGACGCTTCTGGTTTGACGCCCAGCTGATTGCCATCAGCGAGCGCAAGGTGGTGGACGGCAAAAACGAAACCATTACCACGCCGCGACTGAGTTTTCGCTTTCTGAATGTCGGGCCAGGCGCCGAGCGCGAACTACAGCGCATCATTTTTTCACTGGAGCGTGAAGCGCGGGAACGCGCGAATAAAGTGCGCTGAAAGGCGTCGGGCAGCGTGCTGCCGCCCGACAAAGACGTTACATGGCGTCCATTGCTTTCTGTACTTTCCAGATATAACGTGGAGCCTGTGCTGATGGATGATTCTTCACAACGTGTTCGAAGAATTCATCTTTATCCATATCGTTAATCTCTTCTATCGCCTCTTTGCGATCGGATGAGAAGGTTCGGAGCAGCGCGCCAGCTCCGTTAACGTACGACACCACCAGCGCATATTGCATCACTTCCGGATCGTCAATCCCCTTCAGAATGCCATGCTCCAGAATGCTCAGGTAAGCGGTTCCCATAGAGATATTACGTTCCGGGTTTTTCAGCTCGCTGGTGGATGGCTGTCCCTTCCAGCCCATGTAGCGATAGACCTCTCTTCCCGCCGTAGAGGCTTTTAACTGCATCAGCCCCACCGCATTCGATTTACTCACCAGCGTCGGGTTACCGCCGGACTCCACGGCGATGATCGCGGTGATCAGGCGCGGGCTCACGCCCCAGGCCTTCCCGGCTTGTTCGCTGATCGGCATCCACTGCATGGCCCGCTTTACCGGGACTTCAGGATTCCAGGGGGGATTTTTATAATCATGTTTTGAACTACAGCCAGCGAGCAACACAATCAAAAAAGCAAACCATCTCAATTTCACGTCATCTATCCTTATAGCCGGTCATCGCGGTACGTCGCCCCTTGAAGCAGGCGGCGTATAAGCGGCATGATATAGACAATTAGATTCTCATTCAGCAAGGAATTGCCATGCCTCAGTTTCATCTCATCGCACCGTCGGGCTACTGCATCAACCAGGAGGCGGCACAGCGGGGCGTTCAGCGCCTGCTGGAAATGGGCCATCAGGTAGAAAATCAGACAATTATCCCCCGCCGCATGCAGCGTTTTGCCGGTACGGAGGCGCAGAGACTGAGCGATATCAACAGCCTGGCGACGCTGGAAGGTGAAAACACTATTGTGCTGGCCGTGCGCGGCGGCTATGGCGCAAGCCGACTGCTGGAGAGCATCGACTGGGCCGGGCTGGCCGCACGCCAGCAGCAGGATCCGCTGTTAATCTGCGGACACAGCGATTTCACGGCGATCCAGCTCGGCCTGCTGGCGTTGCATAACGTCATTACCTTTAGCGGCCCGATGCTGGCCGGCAACTTTGGTGCGCCGGAGCTGGATGCGTTTACGCAGGACCATTTCTGGCGCGCCCTGCAAAACCCGACGTTTACCGTCGCGTGGCAAGGCAACGGACCGCACTGGGAATGTGAAGGGCAGCTGTGGGGCGGAAACCTCGCGATGCTGGTATCGCTGATTGGGACACCGTGGCTGCCGCAGATCGAGGACGGCATTCTGGTGCTGGAAGATATCAACGAACACCCGTTCCGCGTCGAACGCATGCTGTTACAGCTTTATCACGCCGGGATCCTGGATCGGCAGTCGGCCATTGTGCTGGGCAGTTTCAGCGGGTCAGCCCCCAACGATTACGACGCGGGCTACACGCTGGAGACGATGGTCGATTTCATTCGTTCCCGGCTGGATATTCCGGTGATCGCCGGTCTGAATTTCGGCCATGAGCAGCAAACCGTTACCTTGCCACTGGGTGCCCAGGCGCACCTTGCACACGGTAATTCAGGCAGTCGGTTAACAATCAGCGGTCATCCGGTCTTAAAGGCATAAAAAAGCCGTTATTCCCCCTCAATAAAACGCAGATACAGTTGTTAATATGTTAGGGTTTTAATAACAGCGTTCACATTGAGGTGGGAGTAAGACGACATTGAGTGCCACAGCGATAATCAGTCTTTTCATTCTGGGTTCCATCCTGGTAACCTTCAGCATTTTATTAAGTTCATTTTCATCGCGCCTTGGCATACCTATTCTTGTCATTTTCCTGGCTATCG
>NZ_JABMCU010000254.1:0-5184 GCF_013179605.1 Enterobacter sp. CM29
TAGCCTCGTTTTTCAGGATTTTATAAACGGTGGAGCGGGCGATCCCTGATTGAGAAACCGGGGCCCGGTGAACAGGAATGTACCGACATATGCAGGGGAAATAACGGATAGGGTATGGTGTCGTGGCATAATCGACATAAGCGTGAGGCTTTACTGTACTTCACGACACCAAAAACTATCAGATCGCTTATCAATCAAAGCCAGCGAGAGCGTTTGAGCCGAAGCCACAGTAATACACAGGCTCCCAGCGTGACAGCGACCGTAGCCGGATAGCCAAAGAGCGTCTTCAGTTCCGGCATATGTTCGAAGTTCATACCATACATGCTAAAGACTACCGTCGGGATCACGAGGATGGCCCCCCAACCGGCCAGTTTCTTCACGACTTCGTTTTGCTGCACTGAAACCAGTGCCAGGTTAACGTGCATCGCGCTGCTTAGCAGCTCACGCATGTCATTTACATCCGTTACTACATGGCTTGCGTGATCCTGAATATCTCTGAAATACGCCCTGAGGGGTTTTGGAATAAGTTCTTCATGAATGCGGATAAGCTCTGTACAGATTTCTTCTACTGGCTGAGCGGCGTTGCGAAGCCCGAGTAGATTACGGCGGAGGGAATACACGTCCTGAATAGCTTCACGGTCAAATTCACTGTGAAAAAGTGTCGCTTCTATATCACCAATTTTGGTGTTGAGCCGCGCAGTCAGCTCTGCATAACTGTCAACAATAAAATCCAGAATACAGTAAAGAGGATAAGCCGGACCGTACGAAAGCATGTCCGGGGCCTCAGCAGCACGGGCGCGTATAGGTGCATAGCTCACTGAAGCACCATGGCGCACCGTAATAAGGAAGTTTCGGCCCACAAACAAATGCGTTTCGCCAAACTCAATATTGTCGTCCTGTCCACTGACGGTTTTTACAACGATAAATGCCGAGCTGCCATAACGCTCTATTTTAGGCCGCTGATGTGCATTAAGCGCATCCTCAACGGCCAGATCGTGCAGACCGAACTCCTCCTGGACTTTGTACATAAACGCAGGTTCAGGCTGCCAAAGCCCCAGCCAGATAAACGCATCGGTATCCTGGATGACTTCACTGATATCCTCAATATCTACGGTTTCGGCGGGGTGGCCTGAACGGTAGACCATACAGTTAACAATCATTTCCTGACTATCCCTTAAGCATGTGTCTAAGAAGCTTAACCATTTCCGTTAAATTTCCAAATTTTTATGCCGGCAGGTTTTAATATGTTGAATACTCAGAAAGGTCATGTTCACGCGTCGTTCAATCCGGGCACTGACTCTCCAGCCATTGACCGACGACGGGCCATAATTTCTCCGCACATCGCGTACGAAAAAATCCCATATGCCCAATGGACGAAAGACCAAACTCTGCGTGCCGTATCTCGCAGCGTTCTATTTTTGCTTGTTGCACCGGCTCCATCAGCCGCGCAATAGCTTCACGGTTAGCCCAGGGATCGTCATCAAATCCCATTACCAGCACGGGTAGGGTGATCTCACTTGCCCGCTGGCGTGCATTCCAGTGTGGATCATCGTAGAAATAACCAGGCAGTGCGCTCCAGCGCCCCCATTGAAGCATGACTGGCGCCGGTAAATCTTCACCCAGCCCCAGTCGCCTGGCAGGCATGTAACCGAAGATGCGGCACAGAATCGGAGCCAGAACACGTAATACGCACCAGACACGCACCTTTTCTGTGGTGCGTTTGATGGTGCTCGTCACCCCGGCATGTGAGGCTACAATGACCGCAGCTTGCAGGGCGTGGGTGGCTGTTGAAAGCAGAACGGCATGCCCGCCCACACTGTGTCCTACCGCCAACAGGCTAAGCTCAGGAAAATGTGCTTTAGCCCAGGCGGTTATACATCCGACGTCCTGGTCGATCCAGTCAGACATAGAAACGCGGTAAGTACGGACCAGCCCGGATTTAGAGAGGCCGGTGCCGCGATAATCGTATGTGAGGACGTTGAATCCTCTGTTAAAAAGATATTCTGCGAATCCCTTATAAAACCCCTGTACAACCGCCGTTGCCGGATGAAGGAGCACTATCGCTTTGGCATCGCTTCTTTCCCAAATTGTGGCTGCCAGAAATCCACCTTCATTGACGGGTATTATGACTGAACGCATTCATAGAGCCTTATTTATGTGGTCATACCAGTTATGCCTGAATTAAATCTAGCCTTTACTACCCCATCTGGCGATTTTTTTTTACACCCCAGCGTTTGTCCCTCGCTCAAAGCAGACAATAAACCTCGCCCGTGCGTTTTTAGCGAAACACACTGCCTTATGGGCTCAACGTGAGGAAGGGTACTCGCCGGATAAACGCCCCTTTAAAAAATCCTCTTCTATACTCAGTTACGTTTAGGGAAATATGCCGCCGTTTTTCACGTCGCGTTGTTTTAATAGCCATTGCACGCGCGAACAGCAGGGACATATATCCACGAAAACGCCTTAATGTTGGTCCATTTTGCATTTTTTAGAGGGGGATTCCTGGTATGTTGCATTCTCAATATTCGCGCGTCGGCACTATTTTGCTGCTGTTGGCCGCGGTTATAGGCTTCGCGGTGGCGCTATACGCCTGGTGGACGCCGCTTACCGGCGTCACAGGCACCATTGGCGCACTGGGCGTGGCCATTGCCAGCGCGGTGCTGGCGATACTGATCTTTGTGTTACGTGCGGCATCGGGGCGCGGGGCGCGTGTTTTCCTGATTATTGTCACCCTGGTGGTGTTGGCGGGTATTGGTTTTGCCGCCGCGCTGCTGCACCAGTACATCATAACGGCAGCCATGGTGGTCGGCCTGATTGGTCTGATTATGCTGAGCAGCCATTCCGCCCGTTACAACCATTCCGTCAGAACCTGAGGAGCCGCCCGTGCATAACGATAAGCATTATCCCTTCATAAAAGTCAGCATGACGGCGCTGGCGCTGCTGGTCACCCCGTTCGCGCTGCAGGCGCAGGATAAAGCCGCTGAGGCCTCTCAGGGGACCCAGGAATCACTGAATATTGATGCGGCCGATCAGCAGGCGCCTGGAACCACAAAAACCACAGACGATGCCTCAACCGGTAGCGGTGACGGAAAGAAAGTCGCCTCGGCCAGCCAGCCAGCGACGCCGCTGGTGCCCGGCACGCCAACCTGGGACAGCTTCCACGGCCAGCTTAACGCGCAGAAATACAGCCCGCTTACCCAGATCACGGCGGATAACGTCAGTAAATTAACGAAAGTCTGGGAGTTCCATACCGGCGACGTCTCGGATGGTAAAGGTGATACGCCAGCGACCGTGTGGTCCGCAACGCCCATTTTCGCTAACGACACGCTCTACATCGGCACCCCTTTCGATCGCCTGATTGCGCTGGATCCGGGCACGGGTAAAGAGAAGTGGCACTATGACACCAAATCGTCGCGCAAGGCACTGACCCAGCCGGTGCTGAAAAACCGCGGCGTTTCCTACTGGCAGGCCAAAAATCCGGTGAAGGGAGAGGCGTGCCAGAAGATGGTCTATATGGGCACCGTTGACGGCAAGCTCTTTGCGCTGGACGCCGATTCAGGCAAACCGTGCAGCGGCTTTGCGGACAACGGGGTGCTGGATCTGAATCAGTGGAACACCGTTAACGCCAAGTATCCGCTCTCTGTCCTGCAACCGCCAACCGTCGTCGGCAACCATCTGCTGGTGGGTTGGGCCGGGAAAGACTGGGCCTATGCCGAAGCGCCTCCGGGTACCGTATTTTCTGTCAACGCCCAGACCGGCAAGCTTGAATGGACCTTTGAGGCGATACCGGCAGAGATCCGCAAGCGTACCGGTACCGCTAACGTCTGGACGCACATGTCCGCCGATGAGGCCAATGGGCTGGTCTATCTCCCGGTCTCATCGCCGTCTCCCAACTATTGGGGCGGCAACCGCGTCGACGCAATTCCGCTTGGCACCTCCACCACCGCGCTGGACATCAACACCGGTAGAGTGGTCTGGTCCCGTCAGTGGGTACACCACGACGTCTGGGATTACGACATCAACTCTGCCCCGACGCTGATGGATATCACCGTAGACGGCAAGCAGATCCCGGCGCTGGTTCAGGCCACCAAGCAGGGCTTCCTGTTTGTGGTTAACCGCCTGACCGGGGAGGACGTATGGCCAATCGAAGAGCGTCCGGTTCCGCAGGGTGATGGTTCGGTCCAGGGCGAAGTTCTCTCGCCTACACAGCCGTTCCCGACCAAACCTGCGCCGCTGCTCGACCAGTCGAAAAAGCCGGAAATCTGGAAGCTGGCGGATATCGTCGGTGGCGGCCAGTGCTCTCGCCTGTGGGATAACCTGACCTATGAGGGAATGTATACTCCGCCTACCACCAAAGGCGAAGGCACGCTCACCTATCCCGATAGCGCCGGCGGCGTGCAGTGGGGCGGGGTGGCGTTCGATCCGCAAAAACAGATCGCCATCGTCAACACCTCGCATATCGTTCAGTACGTGAAGCTCTACAGCCGTGAGGATTACGATAACGCGGACAAAGACTCCGGCAACGAAAGCGGCTTTGCCCCACAGGAAGGCGCCCCGTACGGTATGCGTCTGCTGGTGGCGAGCAACTGGCTGGGCATGCCGTGCTGGCAGCCGCCGTTTGGTGAAATCGTGGCGATAGACATGCACACGGGCGATGTGAAATGGCGTCGTCCGGTTGGCGCCTCACAGCAGTATGGCTTCTTCATGCCGGAAAGCTGGGGTTCGCCTACCATTGGTGGCCCTGCAGTGACGGCGGGTGGCGTGATCTTCATCGGTGCTTCAATGGATGCCAAAGTGCGTGCCTACTCGGTAGAGAGCGGTGAAGAGCTGTGGTCCGATCAGGCAGAAGCTCCAGCGGTAGCGAACCCGTCCGTGTATGAATATAAGGGTCGGCAGTATGTGGCCTTCGTGGCTGGCGGAAACACGATCCTGAAGGATCAAGTAGGCGATCAGGTGGTTGTCTACGCGTTGCCGGAATAATTCATCAGGAAGGTGAAATAAGCGTGGGGCCTGCGGGCCCCACTTTATTTGCAGTAGTCGTTTCACCGACGCGCTTATTTATCGGCTGATGCGCCAGCACGCGTTGACATCTGCTCGGCGGACTTCAGATGCTGCTCAACGACCGGCGTGTGCTCTTTGGCCAAAGCCTTCACATCCGGATCGTCGATTTTACTGGCGTCGCTC
>NZ_JABMCU010000255.1:0-5155 GCF_013179605.1 Enterobacter sp. CM29
ACCGCGAGACCGTTTACCGTTGCGCGTTCCAGCAGGAAGGGCATGATCTCGGTTTTATGGAAAATCTGCGTTACCAGCTCACAGTCTTTCAGGTTATAAGTAGCGAGCGCCGGCTTATCCTCATTAAAGCGCCGGTCGATCTCGTCCATTCGGTCCCAGGGATTGTCGATGGATTTACCTTCACCGAGCAGCGCCTGGGCGACCGCTTCCAGCGAGAAGGAAGAGAAGTTCCAGAAGGCGGATTTCAGCGCCTCGATGCCGTCGATAATCAGGCGACCGTTAGCCTGTGCGAAGAATACGCCGTTCTTAAAACCGTGCTCTCGCCACTCCAGCTCCGTGTTTCCGCGCCCTAACGTCAGGGGAATGCGGTACCGCTCGGCATGTTTTTGCAACACGCGCAGGTCAAACTGCACCACGTTCCAGCCGATCAGCACGTCGGGATCGTGCTCGGCAAACCACTGGTTAAGCTTCTCCAGCAGCTGTGGTCGGCTGGTAACGTATTCCAGATGAAAATCCAGCGCGGACGCATCGCCGTTCGGGGGCCCGAGCATATAGACAACCCGCTGCCCGCAGCCTTCAAGGCCGATGCAGTACAGCTCGCCGTGACGGGTGGTTTCGATATCCAGCGAGACCCACTTCAGCGGCGGGCGATAGTGCGGGTTAGGCTTCAGGCGCGCGTTCACGAGACAACCGTTCTGCTCAGCGCCGTCCACCCAGACGGGGGCGGTGATAAACCGCTCCATCAGAAAACGTTCCGGCGGGCGAATGTCCGCTTCGTAGAGCGTCACGCCCGCTTCGCGGAGCAATTTTTCATAGCGCATCAGCTGGCGATGGGCGCGGCAGTAGAGGCCATAAACCGGCTGGCGGTGGAAGTCTTTTAGCTCAAGGGGAGTAAGGCGCCAGCCGTTTTCACCGCGCAGCAGCAGCTTTACCTTCTCGACGTGGTGTTCAGGGATAAACGCCACGGACTCCTGAGGCGGTAGGGTAACGTGCAGCGGGCCGTTATCCGTCGCCAGCCAGAACGCAACCTCGGTGCCCTGAGGGGTATCCCGCCAGTGTCGGGTCAGTAAAAAGCCTTCTTGCGCCTGTGCCACGCCGCTATCCCACAAAACAAACCAGGCCTGATTATAGCCTGGTTGAGGGGGGGGTGCTGGGGTTTTATACAGTGCCTGTTTTGCCGGATGGCGCTACGCTTATCCGGCCAACAGGATCCGTAGGCCCGATAAGCGCAGCGCCACCGGACAATGTTTTACTGCCCGTAGTACGCCTTCGCGCCGTGCTTGCGCAGATAATGCTTATCGAGCAGGGTTTGCTGCATATCCGGCAACTGCGGTGCCAGCTGGCGGCAGAAGATCCCCATGTAGGCGACTTCCTCCAGCACGATCGCGTTGTGCACCGCGTCCTCCGCGTTTTTACCCCAGGCAAACGGACCGTGGGAGTGCACCAGCACGCCGGGCATTTGCGCCGCGTCGATACCCTGTTTTTCGAAGGTTTCGACGATCACGTTCCCGGTTTCCCATTCGTACTCACCGCCGATCTCCGCATCGGTCATCAGACGCGTGCAGGGAATGGTGCCGTAAAAGTAGTCCGCGTGGGTGGTGCCGGTGGCCGGAATTGGCTGGCCCGCCTGCGCCCAGATGGTCGCGTGACGCGAATGGGTATGCACAATCCCACCGATGGTCGGGAAGGCCTGATACAGCAGGCGGTGAGTGGGTGTATCGGAGGAGGGCTTTTTATCGCCTTCAACTACTTCACCCGTTTCGATGCTGACCACCACCATATTTTCCGCGGTCATCACCGTGTAATCCACGCCCGAAGGCTTGATCACGAACACGCCTTTTTCCCGGTCAACGGCGCTGACGTTGCCCCAAGTCAGGGTCACCAGGTTATGTTTTGGCAGCGCCAGGTTGGCTTCGAGTACCTGACGTTTGAGATCTTCTAACATTGTCGTCTCCTGCCGGATGGCGCTGCGCTTATCCGGCCTACAGAACCGTAGGCCCGGTAAACGAAGTGCCACCGGGCATTCAGGGCTTAGCGTTTTGAACCGTAATAGACTTCGTTCCAGCGCAGCGCGTCTTTAAAGGCTGGCAGACGGGTGTCGTTATCAATCACGGTCAGTTCGATGTCGTGCAGCTCGGCAAACTGACGCATATCGTTCAGGTCAAGCGCGTGGCTGAAGACGGTGTGGTGCGCGCCGCCGGCCAGGATCCAGGCTTCCGACGCGGTTGGCAGGTCAGGCTGCGCTTTCCACAGGGCGTTGGCGACCGGCAGTTTCGGCAGAGAATGCGGAGTTTCCACAGCATCGACGCAGTTCACCAGCAGGCGGAAACGGTCGCCGAGGTCGATCAGGCTGGCGTTAATGGCCGGGCCGGTACGGGTGTTGAAGATCAGACGGGCCGGATCCGCTTTGCCGCCAATGCCGAGGTACTGCACATCGAGGATCGGTTTCTCTTCGACGGCGATAGAGGGACACACTTCCAGCATGTGCGAGCCGAGCACCAGATCGTTGCCGTTCTCGAAGTGGTAGGTGTAGTCCTCCATAAAGGAGGTGCCGCCCTGCAGACCGGTCGACATCACCTTCATGATGCGAAGCAGAGCGGCAGTTTTCCAGTCGCCTTCGCCCGCAAAACCGTAGCCCTGCTGCATCAGACGTTGTACCGCCAGACCCGGGAGCTGTTTCAGGCCGTGGAGATCTTCAAAGGTGGTGGTGAAGGCATGGAAGCCGCCCTGTTCCAGGAAGCGCTTCATGCCCAGTTCAATGCGTGCGGCATCCAGCACGTTCTGGCGCTTGTCACCGTTGACCTGTGCCGCAGGCGTCAGGCGGTAGCTGCTTTCGTACTCGTCCACCAGCGCGTTAACGTCGCCATCGCTGATGTCATTCACCACCTGCACCAGGTCGCCCACCGCCCAGGTGTTGACGGAGAAGCCAAATTTAATCTGCGCGGCCACTTTATCACCGTCGGTGACTGCCACTTCGCGCATGTTGTCGCCGAAACGCACCACTTTCAGGTGGCGGGTATCCTGCTTAGAGACCGCCTGACGCATCCAGGAGCCAATGCGTTTTTGTGCCTGACCGTCCTGCCAGTGCCCGGTCACTACGGCATGCTGTTGACGCATGCGCGCGCCGATGAAGCCGAACTCGCGGCCGCCGTGCGCGGTCTGGTTCAGGTTCATGAAGTCCATGTCGATGCTGTCCCACGGCAGGGAGGCGTTGAACTGCGTGTGGAATTGCAGTAGCGGTTTGTTGAGGATAGCCAGGCCGTTGATCCACATTTTGGCTGGCGAGAAGGTGTGCAGCCACACCACCAGGCCAGCGCATTTGTCATCGTAATTGGCATCGCGGCAAATGTTGGTGATTTCGTCCGGGGTGGTACCCAGCGGCTTCAGCACCAGTTTGCACGGCAGTTTGGCTTCCGCGTTCAGCGCATTCACAACGTGCTCCGCGTGTTTCGTCACCTGCTGCAACGCTTCCGGTCCGTATAAATGCTGGCTGCCAATCACAAACCACACTTCATAATTATTAAAAATGGTCATTATCGTGTCCTTAATGTGTCAGGGTTGCCGTAGTGTCCGCGGTGCTTTTGGCCGGGGCGGCGACAGGGAGATAGTGAAGTTCGGCGCTTTTTGCCCATTGCTGGTAGCGCTGATAAAGTTGTTCAAAGCGTTGTGCCTGCTGTGCCTGCGGCTGGAGCGTACTTTCGACGGCGCTCGCCATATGCTGTTGCGCGGTCGGGATATCCGCATGGACGCCTGCGGCCACGGCAGCGAAAATCGCTGCGCCCAGCGCACAGCACTGATCGGAAGCCACAATTTGCAGCGGACGGTTGAGCACATCGCAGCAGGCCTGCATGATCACCGGGTTTTTACGGGCGATACCGCCCAAAGCCATCACGTTGTTCACGTCAATGCCCTGCCCGGTGAAGCACTCCATAATGGCGCGCGCGCCGAACGCGGTGGCGGCGATCAGGCCGCCAAACAGCGCGGGCGCGTCGGTCGCCAGGTTGAGATCGGTAATCACCCCTTTCAGACGCTGGTTGGCAAACGGCGTACGACGGCCGTTGAACCAGTCCAGCACCACCGGCAGGTGATCGAGAGAAGGATTTTTTGCCCAGGCTTCGGTGAGCTGCGGCAGGAGCTGTTTTTTGCTCGTGGTAATCTGGGTTTTCAGTTCAGGATGCGCGGCCGCCAGCTGATCCAGCGGCCAGCCGAGCACCCGGCCAAACCAGGCGTAGATATCGCCAAACGCGGACTGACCCGCTTCGAGGCCGATAAAATCGGGCACCACGCTGCCGTCAACCTGACCGCAGATACCCTTCACCGCGCGGTCGCCAACGCTGGTTTTATCCGCCGTCAGAATGTCGCAGGTGGAGGTGCCAATCACTTTCACCAGCGTGTTAGGCTGCGCACCCGCGCCCACGGCGCCCATATGGCAGTCGAACGCGCCGCCGGAAATGGTCACGTTTTGCGGCAGACCGAGGCGTTTCGCCCACTCCTCGCAGAGCATGCCGACCGGAATATCGGCGGTGAAGGTGTCGGTAAACAGCGGGTATGTCAGGTTTTTGTTGATGATCGGGTCGAGTTCATCGAAGAACGCTGCCGGAGGCAGACCACCCCAGCTTTCATGCCACAGCGATTTATGCCCGGCGCTGCAACGGCCACGGCGAATAGCCTGCGGGCGAGTGGTGCCGGAAAGCAGGGCGGGAACCCAGTCGCACAGCTCAATCCATGACGCCGCTGCCTGTGCGACCGACGCGTCCGCGCGGGTAACGTGCAGGATTTTTGCCCAGAACCATTCGCTGGAGTAGATCCCGCCGATGTAGCGCGAGTAGTCGGTTTTGCCCGGCTGGTGGCATAAGCGGGTGATGGCTTCCGCCTCTTCCACGGCGGTATGGTCTTTCCACAGCACAAACATGGCGTTCGGGTTATCGGCAAACTCCGGGCGAAGCGCCAGTACGCGGCCTTCTGCATCAACCGGGGCCGGCGTTGAACCGGTACTGTCGACGCCAATCCCCACGACGTCGGCCCGCTGGGCATCCGTCAGCTCCGCCAGCACGGTTTTGATCGCCGCTTCCATTGATTCAATGTAATCGCGCGGGTGGTGACGGAACTGGTTGTTCGGCGCATCGCAGTAGCGCCCCTCTTGCCAGCGCGGATA
>NZ_JABMCU010000256.1:0-5114 GCF_013179605.1 Enterobacter sp. CM29
TACCAGCAGCAGCACTGGCCGCGCCAGTGTCGGCGTAATGGCGGAAGGGGAATACACCTTTGGCACCGCAGAAGCGGAAGAGATGACGGTGGTCAGCGGCGCTCTGAACGTCCTGCTGCCGGGTGAAACGGAGTGGAAAGTCTACAGTGCCGGGCAGGTCTTCAACGTGCCGGGCCACAGCGAGTTCCATTTGCAGGTTGCAGAGCCAACCTCTTATCTGTGCCGCTATCTGAAATAAAAGCATGCCGGGTGGCGCATTCGCTTACCCGGCCTACGTTTTACCTGTCAACGCTGCGCTTCGCCGCCGAGACCTTCCACCAGGTTCTGGATCAGCGCCGCCAGCTCGCCGGTCATCAGGATAAAGTCTGCGTCAAAGCGCTGAGCATAATCTTCGCGGTCGATATCTTCGTTCTGATCGCGCAGTTCATCGCAGAATTTAAGGCGCTTCACGGAGCCGTCATCACACATCACAAACTGAATGCGCTGCTGCCAGTCGAGTGCCAGTTTGGTCACCACTTTGCCCGCTTCAATGTGCACGGCGATCTCGTCGCTCACCAGATCCTGTTTCTTCGCGCGGATCACGCCGCCATCTTCCAGCAGCGCTTTCAGCTCTGCTTCATCAAGGATCTGGAAGCCCTGCGCGGCAGTCCCGCTGCGCACCCACTCAGTCAGGGTCAGCTCAATCGGCGTCTCCAGTGCCAGCGGTACCACCGGTAATGAGCCAAGGCTCTTACGCAGCAGCGCCAGCGTATCTTCCGCTTTTTTGGCGCTGGCGCAGTCGACCATGATCAGCCCGTTCACGGTGTCGATCCACATCATGGTCTGGCTAAAGCGGCTAAAGGCGCGCGGCAGCAGCGAGTGCAGCACTTCATCCTTCAGTGAATCTTTTTCGGTTTTTTTAAGCTTACGGCCCTGTTCAGCTTCCAGCTTGAAGATCTTCGCTTCGAGCGCCTGCTTCACCACAGGCGTCGGCAGGATCTTCTCTTCTTTGCGGGCGCAAACGATGATTTGCCCCGTGCTGCTGGCGTGGGTCAGCGCATCGCTTTGAGAACCCATTGGCGGAACCCAGCCGGTTTTTGCCATATCCTGGCTACCGCAAGGGGTAAAGGAGTAAGCGGCTAACTGTTTTTCCATCTCTTCTGCACGCAGCGAAACGTCGCGGCTGAGACGGTAAACCATCAAATTTTTGAACCACAGCATGATAATTTCCACGGCCTTGTCGTTAAATCAGCGGGCATGATAACGAATTGTCGCATCGCTTGCATTGCTAATCGGGAAGTGGGCTTCTACTCTGTTGATAATCAAAATAATGAGGAGTGTCTTGTGCGTATTGGGATTGATTTGGGCGGCACCAAAACAGAAGTTATTGCGTTGAGCGAGCAGGGGGAGCAACTGTTTCGCCACCGTCTGCCTACGCCGCGCGATGATTATCACCAGACCATAGAGACGATTGCCCGTCTGGTCGATATGGCAGAGCAGGCAACGGGCGAGACGGGCACGGTCGGGATGGGGATCCCCGGCTCCATTTCGCCGTATACCGGCGTGGTGAAAAACGCCAACTCCACCTGGCTCAACGGTCAGCCGTTTGATAAAGACTTAAGCCAGCGTCTGAACCGGGAAGTGCGTCTGGCAAATGACGCTAACTGCCTGGCGGTCTCTGAGGCCGTAGATGGCGCAGCGGCTGGCGCGCAGACCGTATTTGCGGTCATTATCGGTACCGGCTGCGGGGCGGGCGTGGCCTTCGGTGGGCGCTCGCATATTGGCGGCAACGGCACCGCGGGTGAGTGGGGGCACAACCCGTTACCGTGGATGGACGAAGATGAACTCAAATACCGTGCCGAAGTGCCGTGCTACTGTGGCAAGCAGGGCTGTATTGAGACCTTTATTTCCGGCACGGGGTTTGCCACCGATTATCATCGTCTGAGCGGCCAGCCGCTGAAAGGCAACGAGATTATGCGTCTGGTTGAGGAACAGGATCCGGTGGCTGAACTGGCGCTCAGCCGCTACGAAATGCGGTTGGCTAAATCACTGGCGCATGTGATCAATATCCTCGATCCGGACGTGATTGTGCTGGGCGGCGGCATGAGCAACGTTGACCGGCTGTACGCGACGGTGCCAACGCTGGTGAAACAGTGGGTATTTGGGGGCGAATGCGAAACGCCGATCCGCAAAGCCGTCCATGGAGATTCCAGCGGTGTGCGCGGCGCGGCGTGGCTCTGGCCGGAATAAACGCAAAACGGCAACTTGCGTTGCCGTTTTTGATGTTTGTACCCTCTCCCACAGAGAGAGGGCCAGGGTGAGGGCAACATCCCCCATTTACTGCACCGCAAACTCCCTGTCCAGCCTGCTATACCCTAGCCCGTTTATCTTCTTCACCTTGATCTGCACCGGAATACGTTCTTTCATTGCCTCTACGTGGCTGATCACGCCGATGGTTTTCCCGGTGGCGTTCAGCGCGTCGAGCGCATCCAGCGCGGTGTCCAGCGTTTCGCTGTCGAGCGTGCCGAACCCTTCATCCAGGAAAAGCGAGTCAATGCGCGTTTTGTGACTGACCAGATCGGAAAGCGCTAAAGCCAGCGCCAGACTGACGAGGAAACTTTCCCCGCCGGACAGGGTACGGGTATCGCGTACCGCATCGGCCTGCCAGGTATCAACCACCTCCAGTTCCAGCGCGTCGCTGGCTTTACGCTGAAGCAGATAGCGGCCATGCAGACGGTTGAGCTGCTGGTTGGCAAGCCACACCAGATTATCCAGCGTCAGCCCCTGGGCGAATTTACGGAATTTATCGCCGGTGCTGGAGCCTATCAGCGCATTGAGATAGCCCCAGTCGTCAGCCTGACGCGCCGCCTCCTCAATCTGCTGCATAAGCGCCTGCTGGTGCAGACGGTTATCACCGTCCTGCTTGAGCTGCTGGCGGATCTCCCCCTGATGCGTGGTGTTTTCACGAAGCTGTTGCGCCAGCTGGTGTAACTGCGCCTGAAGGGTTGCGGCGTCGGTTTCCAGCCCCTCGGGGCGCTGTGCCTGATGCGCCTGAAGCTGCTGGTTTGCCTGTACGGAGAGCGCCGTGGCCTGCTGGAGCTGGTTCTCCAGCGTCTGCTTTTGTTGTTCAAGCTGGCGGATCGACGCTTCATCCAGCAGGGCGGAGAGAAATGCCTCCTGACTGGCAAAGCAGCTCGCGGTCAGCGCGGCGCTGAACTGAGCCTGCGACTGCTGAAGCCGTTCACGCTCAAGCGTCTCCTGCTGCTGTAGGGTGGCGAGCTGGCTTTGTAGCGACACGCATTCGTCATGGATGCCGCGCCAGTTCTCAGGGATAACCGCGTCGGCTTCTGCGTCATCAGAATCCGGCAGCGTCTCCAGGATGGGCATCAGGGCGTTAATACGTTCCTGAATCGTACCGTGCTGGGCCTGTTTTTCCTGCCAGCGGGTATATTCAGCTTCGCGTGCGCTCAGCCAGGCGCTTTCGGCCCCTTCATCGGGCACGCTAAGCGACAGCGACTCTAGCGAGGCTGCCAGCGCCTGACGCGTCGCCGTCAGCTGCTGCTGGTACTGGCGCGCCTGATCTTCCTGTTCATTGAGCTGGTTTTGCAGCGTCAGACGCTGGCTAAGCTGATACAGCTGGCGTTCATACTGCTCCTGTTCGCTCATCCAGGGTGCAATATCATCCTGAATATTCAGCGCTATGTTCAGGGAGGCGCAGACCTCCAGCCACTCTTTAGTGAGTGCTTGCTCTTCCTGAGAGAGGGCCTTTACTTCCTCTGTCTCGCGCTGGATCTGTTGGGTGAGCGCATTCACCTGCCCGAGCACCAGCAATCCTTCCTCTTTTAGCGCGGCAACCTCTTTCTCCAGCGCGTCGCGGCGGCGCTGATTGTCGGTCAGTTCAAGCGCCTGATACTGCACAACAGCCGGATGTTCGCTTGAACCGCAGAGCGGGCAAGGTTTACCCGCTTCGAGCTGTGCACGATAGTTCTCAAGATCCTTGATTGTTGCCTCACGCTCACAGAGCGCTTTCAGGTCGGCATAGTGCTGATTTTTCTCTTTGAACTGCTGACGCCGCAGGATCAGCGTTTCATTGAGCTTAGCCTGCTCAGCCTGCGCTTTTTGCACGCTTTCCGCATTCTGACGCAGCCGTTTTTGCAGCGGCTGATAGCGAGCGTGAAGCGCAGTCAGGCGCTGGCGGAGCGCCCGCGATTGTGCCTGTTGCTCCATTGCCGTCGCGAGATCCTCAGCCGTCAGCGTCAGCGTACTCTCCGGCATCTCAGCCAGTTTCTGACGAAGCTCAGCCATACGCGCTGACTGGGCCACAAGCTGATTTTTATCGCGACTCAGTTGCGTAAAATGCGCCCGCCAGCCGGCAATTTCCTGCCCCCACTGACGGAAACGTTCGTGTTCTGTTAGCCACTGCGTCAGTACCCTGTGTTCTGTCTGCAACTGTTCACGGTTGCGCAGCGCACCGTTGCGAATACGCGAGCGCTGCGCCGCTCTGTTGAGTAAGCGAGTATTTACTTCAACAATTCGCGCTGTTGTCTGCGCCAGGCGGGTGGTCTGCTCCTGCTGATACTCCCACAGCGGACGTAGCTGGGCGGCGGGCTGTGCCAGCTGGAGCTTCGCCAGTTGCGGCGCGGCGTCCGTCAGAGCCTGTTGCGCCTGCTGCTGCGAAGCGGCTGCGCGTTGCTGCTCACGTATCAGCTCGTCGTTACGCGTAAGCCACTGAAAATCTTTCTGTTGGCTCTGCTGCTGTGCCAGCAGGATTTTTTCTTCGTCAGTAAGTGCCTGCAAACTTTGCTGCAAGTGCTGCTGCTGTTCCTCGCTCAGCAGCACAACGCCTGCGGCCTGCGCTTCGCACATCTCCAGCGCGTTGCGTGCCGCTTTGTGTTTTTCAAAAACCATGGCGGAAATGTGGCCGTAAATTTCCGTGCCGGTCAGTTCCTCCAGCAGCTCTGCCCGATCGCTCGGTTTAGCGTTCAGGAAGGCGGCAAACTGCCCCTGAGAGAGCAACATCGAGCGGGTAAAGCGACCATAGTCCAGCCCGGTGAGTGCGGCGGTTTGTTCCAGCTTATCCGTGACTTTATCGGCCAGAATTTTGCCGTCTTCGCAGCGGGCCAGCTCAACGCGCG
>NZ_JABMCU010000257.1:0-5068 GCF_013179605.1 Enterobacter sp. CM29
ATGCCGTGGCCGCCTGGGTAGTCAGCCATCGCGGTGGAGACTGCGCCCCCACGCGCGAGGCCCTACTCCTCGCACACAAAGACGTATAGGTCGCTGCGGCAGTAGCTGATGCTGTACTCAATTGGCCGCTGCTGTTGATCGAGCGCGACTTGCTTGATCACCAGCACCGGTATCTTATCGTCCATCTTGATATGCGCCTGAAACTCGCTGTCCGGCATCCGGGCGCTGACGCGGGAACGGGTGCGCTGCGGAAAGATATTCTGGCTGCGGAAGTAATCATAAAGCGAGACGCCAATGTCGTCCGGGTTGGGAATTAATCCTACCGGTACCCAGGACTCCTCTATCGATACCGCATCGTCATCCACGTAACGGATGCGCTTAAGCAAAAACACATCGCTTTCCGGCGCAAGGGAAAGATGGCGGGCGATCTCTTCCGGGCACTTCACGATGCGTTTATTGACCCACAGGGTGTTGGGCGTTTTGCCACGCAGCACCACCTGCTGAGAAAAGCCGCGCGCCTCTTTCAGCGAATATTCAAAGATATTGTTGATTTGCGTCCCGTATCCACGCGCGCGGGTAACGACGCCAGCCTCTTCCAGCGCCTGCATGGCTTTACGCACCGTAATACGCGACACTCCGGCCAGCTGGCTCAGATCGCGCTCGCCGGGCAAAATATTACCGTGCGCGAGCACACCGCTGCGCACCGCGTTCTTGACCGTTTCGGCAAATTTCAGATACAGCGGCGTGTTGTCCGGTGCGGCAATTCGTTCCTTGAGTTGAGCAATTAACCGGGTATGCGCTTGTTCCATCTCTGTTTTTCTCTGGCATGAGTTTCATGCCAGTATACGGCTTACCACCATGCATGAAAATGGTGAACCGGACCAATACCGTGACCCACTTCCAGAGAATCGGCTTTTGCCAGCGCGCCCGAGAGCCAGACCTTCGCCTCCTGCACCGTATCCGCCCATGTGGCGTGACGAGGACGCAGCGCCGCCAGCGCCGCCGAGAGCGTACAGCCCGTGCCGTGGGTGTTTTTGGTCTGGACACGTGGCGCGGTGAAACGTTGCGTGCCATCGTGGGTGAAAAGCCAGTCCGGGCTTTCTGCATCATCAAGATGGCCGCCTTTCATCAGCACCGCGCGACACCCCATCGCCAGCAGCGCATTCCCCTGCTCTTTCATCTCACGTTCGTTTTGCGCGTGTGGCGCATCCAGCAGCGCGGCGGCTTCAGGCAGGTTTGGCGTGATCAGCGCAACCTGCGGCAGCAGCTTTTTACGCAGGGTGTCGACAGCCGAGGCGGAGAGCAGCGGATCGCCGCTTTTGGCCAGCATCACGGTATCAAGCACCACGTTTTTTATCTGGTAGTGTTTGAGACGTTCAGCGACCGCTTCAACAATGTCCGCCTCTGCCAGCATGCCGATCTTGGTGGTGTCGATACGTACGTCGCTGAATACCGAATCCAGCTGCGCGGCGACAAAATCCGGGTCAATGCGATACACCGACTGTACGCCGCGCGTGTTTTGCGCAACCAGCGCGGTGATAACCGAGCACCCGTATGCGCCGAGCGCAGAGAAGGTTTTCAGGTCTGCCTGGATCCCCGCTCCGCCGCTGGGATCGGTTCCCGCAATAGTCAGGGCATTAATGCGCGTCATACCTGTTCCTCCAGCGCGTAAAGCGCGTCCAGAAACGCGGAGACAAAGCTGCCGGGCCCCCGGCTTTGAGTCAGGGCAACTGACCCTGCGCGCTTCATAAAGCCGCAGGCTGCCGCCGCGTTATCAAGCCTGTCGCCAGGCAGCGAGCAGCAGGCGGCGACGACCGCCGAGAGCGCACAGCCAGTTCCTACCACGCGGGTCATCAGCGGGTCGCCCCCCGCGACCGTACGGGTTCGCTGGCCGTCGGTGATGTGATCCACTTCCCCTGTGACGACTACAACGGCGTGGGTCTGGCGGGCAAGCACCTGCGCAGCGGTCAACGCGCTCGCTGCCGTATCGGTGGAATCGACCCCACGTCCGCCCGCACTCATTCCGGCAAGGGCGAGGATTTCGGAGGCGTTGCCACGAATGGCCGCAGGTTTAAGGGATAATATTTGCTGGCAAAAACGGGTGCGGAACGCCAGCGCGCCAACCGCGACGGGGTCCAGAACCCAGGGTGTGCCCGCGGCTACCGCGCTCTCAATAGCCCGACGCATCGACTGGGCGCGCGGCGCGGTGAGCGTGCCAACGTTGACGAGCAGGGCATCGGCAAGCGCGGCAAACTGTTCCGCTTCCTCGGCTTCGATCACCATTGCCGGGGAAGCACCGAGCGCGAGCAGAACGTTGGCGGTGAAGGTCTGCACGACATCGTTGGTCATACAGTGCGTGAGCGGGGAACGGGTTCGGAATTGATGTAAAACGTGTGAGTCGAGCAGGTCAGGCTGCATGGTTTCGCTCCTGCCGTGCGGAAAGAAGCGATGACCGGGTAGGCATCTGACTTCCCTACGCTGGCATTATCCAGATCAGGTAATACGGGTATTTCTCAGCCTTCACAAGGAAGGGCACCCCGAGTCAAATCATCTATAAAACAAAAGCTTAAACAATACTTTGTTATTTAGTGTACCCGCGGTTGAGCCTGCTGACAACCATTTTCCCTTTATCTCACTGCCTCAGAAGGTACAGACGGGTTCAGGTTACATAAAAATGAGAAATTCTATTGTTCGTTTTCCGGTATTATTTGTACTGAATAAATAACTAACATTGAATTCACATTAAAAATATCTTTATTTAATGTCTACATTGAAAATCTTACGGAAGAATATCTTGCCCTTTATTTAAACACACCCACTCGATAATGTTTACTTTCAGCTTTAAAGGTCGTGATTTTCATTTGAAAACCCCGTGCAAACCTTAATTTCCATCTCATAAATAAAAACCGCATAAGTGTTAAAATAAAATTTTATAAAAATCATAAGGTTAAATTAAGACACCTCGCAAGCGCATCACAACAAATTGATTTTAAAGAAGAAATAATGAAAAAAAATTATTTCTTTTCATTCTTATCATTAAGAAGAAACATGATCAAAATCAATATTTCTCGCCGCGAAATATTTATAGTTTCGCTCCGTTACCAACATAAATATTAAATACAACTATAAAATTCGACACACTTAAACTTACCCATTCAGCTCTGCTTAAACAAACGTTAGCAATATCGCTAGCGTATATTTTATCTGCCAAACACTGTGAGTCATTTCAAATGAAACCTGTTAGACAAACCGTCATCGCTGTCGCTATTATCGGTGCTCTTTTTGCTGGTACAATGAACGTAGCTAAAGCTGCTGATGTAAATGTAAATCTTAACGATAATGTTACCAATTCAGGTACTTTTATTCAGGTTCAAGGGACTAACAACACCGCATATAACCTTGATAACATCAAGGCTAGCAACACTCAACAAGACGGACAAATCTATAATCTGCAAGGGGATATTGAGAAGGCAAACATTGCTATCAATAATGCGCAAGATACTGCTAACACTGCTGTAAATAAAGCTGATGCTGCTCAAGCTGGTGTTAATGCTAATGCACAATTTAACTCTACTTTGAATCAGAAAGTAGATGACAACAAAGCTGATCAGATCTCCACCGACAACAAACAAAATATTTTGATTAATGACATTAAAAACAAAGCAGACACTGCTTTACAAGGTGTTGTTAACAATAGTTCCGATATTAAATCATTGCAAGATGAAAACGCGTTACAAGGTTCTGTATTGATTAACCATGATCAACGGATCACCGCTTTAGAGAACCAAACACCACCTAAAGACGGTGTGAATGGTAAAGATGGTGTTGACGGTAAAGACGGGGCAACGGGTGCTACAGGCGCTGCAGGTGCAACTGGTGCGCAAGGTTTAAAAGGTGATACAGGCGCACAAGGTATAGCTGGGAAAGATGGTGCTCCAGGTGTTAAGGGTGAGAAAGGAGATAAAGGAGATTCCATCAAAGGTGATAAGGGCGACACTGGCGCTAAAGGTGATAAAGGGGATGCAGGTAAAGCTGGCTCTAACGGAATCACAACTACCATCACTAAGAAAGAAGTTGATACTAAAACTATCAATCTGGTTAAGTCACTCAATACCCAAACTACAGCACAAGCTAAAGATCTGAAAGCTGCTCAACAAGTGTTCGCACAAGCGCAAGCTAACACTAACTCTCAATTCAAGAGCCTGAAAGATGAAGTTGACAGCAATAAGAAAGAAGCCCGTTCAGGTGCTGCTAGCGCTGTAGCTATCGCCTCTATGCCTCAAGTAGAGAAAGATCAGGCTGTCATGTTCTCTGCTGGTGTAGGTAGCTTTAAAGACGAGCAAGCTGTTAGTGTGGGTGCATCCTTCCACGTTGGTAGCAACACCATCGTTAAAGCTGGCGTAAGCGATTCTACAAATAATGATCTTGCTATGGGCGCAGGCATCGGGATTGGCTTTTAAGAAAAACACGTAACTCGACTACATTCATAATAGAGGAAGCTTTTCAGGGCGACAGTACTTCGCTGATGGAAAGTATGATGATGGCCAATAACATGCTCAAACACATTTTTATTTCAGCTGCCCTGTATCTATTGCTTATTTCGGTCGGGGTCTGGATCGGCATTATGTACGTTTCTTATTATTTGTGTCGTTTTTAAGGTGATAAAATGAAAAAATCAATGATGCTAGTGTTAAGCGCTGCCGTACTTGCTGGGTGTATTTCGCCTGCACACGCCATTAGCGCACACTATCGTGCTCAGTTAGAGCGCTCGGGATGCACGCAAATTAGCGCTGGCGATGGATCTTGCGATATCAGCAAAACCAAAGCGGAAAACGCGGCACAACACGAACCAACGGCATCCGTTCACGATCCCCTTCGCGAAGCCTCGTTCTCGTCGGATACGGTTAACGCTACCCTTTCTAACGGCTTTTTTAGCGCTACCGTGAACGGCAAAAAAGCCAGCGTTAAACGTCTGAATGCGAATTTCTATGAGATCCATGGTAACGGTTTTGTGATATCGATAAGCCTGGATGAAAACGGTATTACGGACGCGTCATGGAATAAAACA
>NZ_JABMCU010000258.1:0-5058 GCF_013179605.1 Enterobacter sp. CM29
ATAAAGTGAACGGAATGACCACCACCGCCGTATGTTCCCCTCACCCTAACCCTCTCCCCGGAGGGGCGAGGGGATTGCTCAGTGCTCGCATTAATTTGTGGGGAACCCTCAGCCCTGTGGGAGAGGGTCAGGGTGAGGGCATCAGACAGCGCCACCCTGACTAGCGACGGTTGCCGAAGATACGCAGCAGCATCAGGAACAGGTTGATGAAGTCCAGATAAAGCGTCAGCGCGCCCAGAATCGAGTATTTGCGCAGGTTTGAACTGTCGCGAACATCAATTTGCTCACCGATGTTTTTCAGCTTCTGGGTGTCGTAAGCGGTTAAGCCCACGAAGATCACCACCCCGATATAGGTCACCGCCCACATCAGCGCGTCACTCTTCAGCCACAGGTTAACCAGCGACGCCAGCACAATCCCAATCAGCCCCATAAACAGCATGTTGCCGAAGCCGCTCAGGTCACGTTTGGTGGTGTAACCGTACAGGCTCATCACACCGAACATCCCGCCGGTCACCACAAAGGTGCTGGCGATGGAGGAGTAGGTGTAAACGATGAAAATACTGGAGAGCGTCAGCCCGGTCAGCGCCGAATAGAGCATAAACAGCGTGGTCGCCATGCCCGCGCTGAGCTTGTGCACCAGCCCGGAGAGCACGAATACCAGCGCCAGTTGCGCAATAATCAGCCCAAAGAAGGTGATTTTGCTGGAGAAGATAAACATCATCAGTTCAGGCGTGTTTGCCGCATACCACGCGATAAACGCGGTAAGCAGCAGGCCAACCGTCATCCAGCCATATACCTGAGCCATGTAGGTTTGCAGCCCGCTACGGGTCTGCTGAACTATCGAATCGGAACGCGGAAATCGGTCCATGATTCACTCCTGATTAAGTAAACACACACGTTAAGACTAACACATCCACGTAAACCTGTTACCAGCGGCTGGCAGCCTGTTTGTCGCTGTCCCGCGATTCCACCCAGCGCTCACCTTCCGGCGTCGCTTCACGCTTCCAGAACGGCGCTTTAGTTTTGAGGTAATCCATGATGAACTCCCCCGCCGCAAAAGCACTCCCGCGATGGGTGCTGGTGACGCCGACAAACACAATTTCTTCGCCGGGCCACATTTCGCCGATGCGATGAATAACCGTAACGCGCCCCAGCGGCCAGCGGCCTCGCGCCTCTTCGACAATGGCCGCCAGCGATTTTTCGGTCATTCCCGGATAATGCTCCAGCGTCAGCGCTTTTACGCTGTCGCCGAGATTATGATTACGCACTTTCCCGGTAAACGTCACGACCGCGCCGTCTTCGTCGCGCCCGGCCAGCCAGTCATATTCCGTGCCCACGTTAAAACGCTCATGGCCAACCAGAATTCGGGTTTCCGTCATCTCAACCCCCTGTGACCGGCGGGAAAAAGGCCACTTCATCTCCATCAGCCAGCGGGTGGGTCAACTCCACCAGCGTCTGATTCACGGCGGCCAGCAATTTGCCTTCATCCAGCGCCAGCGCCCAGCGGTCGCTTTGCGCCGCCAGATGCGCACGCAGGGCGGCGACGTTTTCGAAAGAGCCGTCCAGCGTCAGGCTGTCGGTATTGATAAGCTCACGGACCTGGGCAAAAAAGAGCACCTTAATCATGGCTTTCCACCTTAAAATCACCGGATTTGCCGCCGCTTTTTGCCAGCAGACGCACCGGGCCAATCACCATATCTTTCTGCACCGCTTTACACATGTCGTAGATGGTCAGCGCCGCCACGGAGGCTGCCGTTAACGCCTCCATCTCCACACCGGTTTTCCCGGTTAAGCGGCACAGGGACTCGATACGCACGCGGTTATGCTCCGGCTGCGCCTGCAAATTTACCTCCACTTTGCTAAGCATCAGCGGATGGCAGAGCGGGATGAGGTCCCAGGTGCGTTTAGCGGCCTGAATACCGGCGATGCGGGCGGTGGCAAACACATCACCCTTGTGATGGCTACCGTCGATAATCATCGCCAGCGTCTCCGGCAGCATGGTGACGAACGCTTCAGCACGCGCCTCGCGCACCGTTTCGGCTTTGGCGGAGACATCCACCATATGCGCTTCGCCAGCGGCGTTTATGTGGGTCAGTTGTGACATAGCTTATTTCTTTAAATGGGGATGGAAATTACACGGACGGGTACGGGCATCCAGCTGCGGGGCAATAATGTTTTCCCACGCGGTGCGGCAGGCTTTGGTCGAGCCCGGCATGGCGAAGATCAGCGTCTTGTTCGCTACCCCCGCGACGGCACGGGACTGGAGCGTAGAGGTGCCAATCTCTTCAAATGAGAGCATGCGGAACACTTCGCCGAAGCCTTCTACTTCGCGATCGAACAGCGGAAGCAGCGCTTCCGGCGCCTGGTCGCCTGCGGTAAAGCCGGTGCCGCCAGTGATCAGTACAACCTGGACGTCATCACTCGCAATCCACTGTGAAACCTGAGCGCGAATGGCGTAACGGTTCTCTTTGACGATCGCTTTATCAACAATCTGGTGCCCGGCTTCGTGTGCCGCCTCGCGCAGCCAGTGGCCGGAGGTATCATCCTCTTCACCACGACGTTCGGAAACGGTAAGAATAGCAATGCGTGTCGGGATAAATTCCGCGCTTACCTGACTCATCTTCTGGTTCCTTCTAAAGCCTGATTACCCGCCGATATAGGACAGGTTCTGAGTAATGCCGGTGTTGCCCTGATGCAGGAAATGGGTCTGCTTTTTGTGCGTCAGCGCCTCGGAAATGCGTGCTTCAAGCGCGTCCTGTTGGGCGTCGTCTTCCAGCAAATCGCGCAGATCGACGCCGCCATCCCCGAACAGGCAGAGGTGCAGCTTGCCAACAGAGGAGACGCGCAGGCGGTTGCAGCTGGCACAGAAGTCTTTTTCATAGGGCATGATCAGGCCGATTTCGCCTTCATAATCCGGATGACAAAAGACCTGCGCCGGGCCATCGCTGCGCTGGCGGATCTGGTGGATCCAGCCGCGTTTCAGCAGTTCGTCACGCAGGACCATGCCGGAGATGTGATGGCGACGGAACAGCTCGCTGCCCTCCCCGGTCTCCATCAGCTCAATAAAACGCAGTTGAATGCGGCGCGGTTTGATCCACGCCAGAAAGGTGTCCAGCTGATGGTGGTTCACATCACGCATCAACACGGTATTGACTTTGACCTTGTCGAAACCGGCGGTGAACGCGGCATCGATGCCGTCCATTACCTGCTGGAACTTATCCTGGCCGGTAATGGCGTGGAACTGACGGGCGTCCAGGCTATCGACGCTGACGTTGATCGCCGTCAGCCCCGCATCGCGCCAGTTCGCCACGTCACGCGCCATGCGGTAACCGTTGGTGGTCACCGCTATCTGGCGGATACGTTCGTTTTCACGCACGGCGGCAATGATGTCAGGGAAATCACGGCGCAGGGAGGGCTCTCCCCCGGTAAGACGCACTTTTTCCGTACCGAGTTCAGAGAACGCGCGCGTGACGCGGCGTACTTCTTCCACGGAGAGAAAGCCGTTGTTGGTGACGCTGCCCGGCTTGTAGCCATCGGGCAGGCAGTAGGTGCAACGGAAGTTACACACGTCGGTAATCGACAAACGTAAGTAGAAAAACTTACGCGCGAAAGCATCAGTAAGTTGTGAAGCCATGTACACCTTTCCAGATCGGGAGGCACAGTCATTTCTTTCTGTACCCTGGTGGCAAATCCGCCACGGCCAGGGCGCCATATCTCTCGACACAGGCGCCAGGGCTAGAGTGTATGTTTTCAGTTTTGAAAACGTGGTTATGGCGATAGTAGCGTGGAAATCGCCACTTCGCCATTATCGCTTTTCGCTATATAAATTTATACATAACGATGTTATCGTGCATTTTCACTACAGAATACGCAAAAACAGCGCTTTCGCATTGATATACGTCATTATGGTTTGTGAGAGGCATCGTCTTTTAGGAGTAGTTGCGTTACTGTGACGCAAGCTTAACAGGATAAGGAATAGGTATGCGCAATCGCACTTTTGCGGATCTGGACCGCGTGGTCGCTCTTGGAGGAGGTCACGGTCTGGGACGGGTTATGTCGTCGTTATCGTCACTGGGCTCACGCCTGACGGGCATCGTGACAACAACGGACAACGGCGGCTCAACCGGGCGGATCCGACGTGCTGAAGGCGGGATAGCCTGGGGTGATATGCGCAACTGCCTCAACCAGCTCATCACTGAGCCAAGCGTGGCCTCGGCGATGTTTGAGTACCGTTTTGGGGGAAATGGCGAACTTTCAGGCCATAACCTTGGAAATCTGATGTTAAAGGCGCTGGATCACCTGAGCGTGCGCCCTCTGGAAGCGATCAATTTAATTCGTAACCTGCTAAAAGTGGATGCGTTCCTGATCCCGATGTCCGAACAGCCGGTAGATTTGATGGCGATCGATGCTGACGATCACGAAGTGTATGGTGAAGTGAATATCGACCAGCTTCTTCTTCCGCCAAAAGAGCTGATGACCTACCCCAGCGTACCCGCAACGCGTGAAGCGGTTGAAGCGATTGGCGAGGCCGATCTGATCCTGATTGGGCCGGGGAGTTTTTATACCAGCCTGATGCCGATCCTGCTGGTGAAAGAGCTGGCGCAGGCGCTGCGCAGAACGCCTGCGCCCATGGTCTATATCGGTAATTTAGGCCGCGAACTCAGTCCGGCGGCGGCAAGCCTGTCGCTGGCGGATAAGCTGGACCTGATGGAACAGTATGTTGGTAAGAAAATTATCGATGGTGTCGTGGTCGGGCCAAAAGTAGATGTGTCGGGGATTGGCGATCGCGTGGTGGTGCAGGAGCCGCTGGAAGCCAGCGATATTAAATATCGCCACGACCGCCATCTGCTGCGCGAGGCGCTGGAGAAGGCGATTCAGGCATTAGGTTAGGTTCGTTTTGTGCGGCCTGATGCCCTCACCCCGGCCCTCTCCCTGTGGGCTGAGGGTTCCCCACAAATTAATGCGAGCACTGAGCAATCCCCTCGCCCCTCCGGGGAGAGGGTTAGGGTGAGGGGAACATACGGCGGTGGTGGTCATTCCGTTCACTTTATGTTCCTT
>NZ_JABMCU010000259.1:0-5002 GCF_013179605.1 Enterobacter sp. CM29
AGGTCGCCAGCAAAAATTTCAGAGCCATCCGACCCGTAAAATGCTGAATATCTTTAGCCGGATCGGCACTGAACTGTCCCTGGCTGGCTGCCCAAAAGAGCCAGATAAAGGGGAGCAATCCGGCTAAATGCAGGAGTACCTTCAGCCAGGTTATCTGCTTTGCCGTTAAACGCACTTAGAAGTTCTCCCGTAAATTCAGCCCACGATAGAGGGATGCCACCTCATCTGCATAGCCGTTAAACAGCAGCGTTGGCTGGCGTTTAACATCAAGCGCGCCGCCGGAACCGATAAAACGTTCCGTCGCTTGCGACCAGCGTGGATGATCAACGTGCGGGTTAACGTTGGCAAAAAAACCATACTCATCTGGCGCTGCGAGGTTCCAGGTGGTGGGTGGGCGTTCACGGGTGAGCTTAATGCTGACGATCGATTTGATGCCCTTGAAACCGTATTTCCACGGTACGGTCAGGCGAATGGGCGCCCCGTTTTGCGGCGGCAGCGCTTTGCCGTAAACCCCGACGGTGAGCAGCGTAAGCGGATGCATGGCTTCGTCGAGACGTAAACCTTCAACGTAGGGATACTCCAGCCCGCCGCCGATAAACCGATCCTTCTGGCCTGGCATCTCGTCCGGGGCATAGCGCGTCTGGAAGGAAACATACTTCGCGTTGCTGGTGGGCTCAACCAGCGCCAGCAGTTTATGCAAAGGGAAACCTACCCACGGCACCACCATCGACCAGGCTTCCACACAGCGCATACGGTAAATGCGTTCTTCAAGTGGGAAGCGGGTGGTGAGGTCATGATGATCTAGCGTCAGCGGCTTTGCCACTTCGCCATCAATCTTCAGCGTCCAGGGATCGGTTTTCATGCTCCCGGCGTTGGCGGCAGGATCGGCCTTATCAAGGCCAAACTCATAGAAGTTGTTATAGCCGGTGACTTTATCTTCCGGCGTCAACGTCAGTTTATTCTGCCATTGCGCCGGTTTCGTGAAGTTAAGCGGTGCGCCAGAGGGGGCTTTCGGGCGGTCGTTGCCCTTAAACCAGTCGAGCAGATCGGCGTGGGCCGCAGGGGGGAGCGTCAGGGCAGTGGCGCTGATGCCAAGCATTTTCAGGATCTGGCGACGCTGTAGCATAAAGACAGACTCGGACGTTACGTCTGCTTCCGTCAGTTTTCGGGTTTTCATGGCATCCTCCGTCAGGCGTTTTTCTAAGCATGACGGAGGAGGAGGGTTAGCGCGAATATGTCACGAAAATTTGAAGATTAGGCGATTTTAACCAGCGCACGACCGTGGAACTGGTTGTCCATGATTTTATTGGCGTACTCTGGCGCCTGGCTCAGGGTAATCTCAGTGGCGCTCTGCTCATAGAATGAGGCTGGCAGATCCCGCGCCAGACGTTCCCAGGCCTCAGCCCGCCGCTCGGCTGGGGTCATGACCGAATCGACACCCTGAAGACGCACGTTACGCAGAATAAATGGCATCACCGTCGTCGGCAGGGCAAAACCACCCGCCAGACCACAGGCCGCCACGCAGCCACCGTAATTCATTTGCGCCAGCACCTTCGCCAGCACTTTGTCGCCGACGGTATCTACAGCGCCAGCCCAGACCTGTTTTTCCAGCGGACGGGTCTCGGCGAATTCGTCGCGGCTCAGAATACGGCTTGCGCCCAACTGACGTAGATAATCATGCGTACTTTCGCGGCCAGAGACGGCGGCGACCTGGTACCCCAGCTTGTGCAGCAGCGTGACGGCCGTGCTGCCCACGCCACCGCTGGCGCCGGTCACGACAATTTCGCCAGAGTCAGGACGGATCCCGGCCTCTTCCAGCGCCATCACGCAGAGCATGGCGGTGAAACCTGCCGTGCCGACGATCATCGCCTTACGGCCGTCCAGGCCTTTCGGCATCGGGACCAGCCAGTCACCTTTTACGCGCGCCTGCGCTGCCAGTCCTCCCCAGTGGTTTTCACCTACGCCCCAGCCGGTGAGCAGCACCTGCTGTCCGGCGTGAAAACGCGGATCTTCACTGGTATGCACGCGTCCAGCCAAGTCGATGCCTGGCACCATTGGGAAATTTCGGATGATTTTACCTTTTCCCGTAATGGCCAGTGCATCTTTATAGTTCAGGCTTGACCAGTCGATATCTACGGTCACGTCGCCCTCCGGCAGGCGGCTCTCGTCAATGGCTTGCACCGAGGCAACGGTTTTGCCGTCCTGCTGTTCTAAGATCAAAGCCTGCATACAGGGTCCTCACTAGGATTGATGATGGGAAAATATGTACTGAAGACTATACTCGCTCAATGAAACGCAGTGCCGATTTAACGCAATAAATTGCCAGATACACCAGGTTTGGTAGTATGCCGCATTTGAAATGCAAGTTAGCGCTCACTTGCGACCCCTTCAACCCACGGAGTAATCTCAAGGATGCGATTAACGACGAAGTTCTCAGCTTTTATCACCTTGCTGACGGGACTGACCATATTTGTCACGCTAATCGGCTGCTCGCTGAGCTTTTATAATGCCATCCAGGATAAGCTGGTTAACCGGGTAGAATCGGTTGCATCGGTTATCGACACTCGCCTGATTACAACCTCCTTCCCGGCACTTTCGCGTGAACTGGATGAGTTAATGGTGCCTGTGGATATCGTGCAGATCGACATTAAACAGGGGAAGCAGACCGTTTTCAGCCATACCCGTCAGGGCAGCTACCGTCCTGCCGGCACGGTAGATCAGTATCGGGACATAACGGTACGCTCACTTAAACATCCGGGTATGACAATCCATCTGATGTACCAGGATCCGATGAGCAACTATTTACGCTCGCTCATGACCACCGCGCCCTTAACCATCGCCGTTGCCTTGATCGTCCTGCTGATTTTCCTCGCCGTTCGCTGGCAGCGTCGTCAACTTTCCGGCCAGGAACTGCTGGAAACACGCTCGGTGCGAATACTGAATGGCGAGCGGGGTCCGCAGGTACGGGGATCGGTTTATGAATGGCCATCACGTACCAGTAGCGCCCTGGACGTGCTGCTCTCCGAAATCCAGTTTGCCAGCGATCAGCGTAGCCGTATGGACACGTTGATTCGCTCCTACGCCGCGCAGGATAACAAAACGGGCCTTAACAACCGTCTCTTCTTTGATAATCAGCTGGCTACGCTTCTTGATGATCCCGAAAAGGTGGGGACGCATGGCGTGGTAATGATGATTCGCCTGCCCGACTTCGATCTGCTCCGTGATACCTGGGGCCAGCGCGTGGCGGAAGAGAACCTCTTCACGCTGATTAACCTGCTGTCCACCTTTATTATGCGCTACCCCGGCGCGTTACTGGCACGCTACCACCGCAGCGACTTTGCCGTCTTGCTGCCGCATCGCACCTTAAAGGAGTCCGAGAGTATCGCCAGCCAGCTGTTGAAAGCCGTCGATGCGCTACCCCAGAGCAAAATGCTCGACCGCGACGACATGGTGCATATGGGCATCTGTGCCTGGCGCGGCGGTCAGTCGACGGAGCAGGTGATGGAACATGCAGAAGCGGCCACGCGCAACGCCGTATTGCAGGGGGCGAATGGCTGGGCGGTCTATGATGATACGCTACCGGAAAAAGGGCGCGGCAACGTACGCTGGCGAACCCTGATTGAACAGATGCTGAGCCGGGGTGGACCGCGCATCTATCAAAAACCGGCGGTCATAAAAAATGGTCATGTCCATCATCGTGAGCTGATGTGCCGTATTTTTGATGGGACCGAGGAGGTTATCTCCGCAGAGTATTTGCCGATGGTGCTGCAATTCGGATTGTCCGAAGAGTATGACCGCCAGCAAATCACCCGCCTCATTCCGTTTTTATCGTACTGGCCTGAAGAAAATCTGGCTTTACAGGTGACCGTCGAATCGCTGATCCGTCCGCGTTTTCAGCGTTGGTTACGTGACACGTTAATGCAATGCGAAAAATCGCAACGCAAACGCATTATTTTTGAACTTGCAGAGGCAGATGTAGGTCAACACATCAGCCGGTTGCGCTCGGTTGTGCGTTTAATCAATGCGCTTGGGGCTCGCGTGGCGGTAACACAGGCGGGTCTTACCCTGGTCAGCACCAGCTGGATCAAAGAGCTGGATGTCGAATTATTGAAGCTGCATCCGGGTCTGGTAAGGAATATCGAAAAGCGCACGGAAAACCAGCTGCTGGTACAAAGCCTGGTGGAGGCGTGCAAAGGAACGCAAACGCAAGTATTTGCCGCAGGCGTACGTTCACGCAGTGAATGGCAGATGTTGACAGAGCGCGGCGTGACGGGCGGTCAGGGGGATTTTTTTGCCGCCTCTCAGCCGCTTGACACCAATGTGAAAAAATATTTGCAAAGATACTCTGTTTGACCTGCCGTTTACTTTGTTTTCACGTAGAATATCGCGCCTGTAGCTTTGAGTAAGACGAGCATAAAAGCCAGTGAACGACCTTTTATAGGTTACAAGTGAAAGTGAGGGACGCTGCTGTTTACTCAGCCCTGAGGGATTCAGGGGATGAATTTGTAACAAAGGAAACGTGCTGCACTAATTTTCACCGTAGCAGACGATTTTTGCGCCTTGTCGCTGCTGCGTGTGGTTGGTAAAGTAAGCGGATTTTGTTTTCCGCCCCAGCTTTCAGGATTATCCCTTAGTATGTTGAAAAAATTTCGTGGCATGTTTTCCAATGACCTGTCCATTGACCTGGGTACCGCGAATACCCTTATCTATGTAAAAGGACAAGGCATCGTATTGAATGAGCCTTCCGTTGTGGCCATTCGTCAGGATCGTGCTGGCTCGCCAAAAAGCGTGGCCGCAGTAGGCCATGATGCGAAGCAGATGCTGGGCCGTACGCCGGGCAACATTGCCGCGATCCGCCCAATGAAAGATGGCGTTATTGCTGACTTCTTCGTGACCGAAAAAATGCTTCAGCACTTCATCAAGCAGGTTCATAGCAACAGCTTTATGCGCCCAAGCCCGCGCGTACTGGTGTGTGTGCCGGTTGGCGCAACCCAGGTTGAAC
>NZ_JABMCU010000026.1:0-30730 GCF_013179605.1 Enterobacter sp. CM29
GGTGGGCAGATTCAGGGTTTTGTTTCGCTTCGCAGGCTCAACGAGCAAGAGGCGCGCATCGGTTTGTTAGCCGGGCGCGGCATGGGCGAAAAACTCATGCAGGCGGCGCTGCACTGGGCGGAGCAACAACAGGTATCGACGCTGCGGGTCGCAACCCAGATGGGCAACACCGCTGCGCTTAAACGTTATATTGCGAGTGGTGCCAGCATTGACGCCACCGCCTACTGGTTATACAGGTGACAAGATGATTCCATTTAACGCGCCTCCCGTTGTGGGCACTGAACTTGATTACATGCAGTCGGCTATGGGCAGCGGCAAGCTCTGTGGCGACGGTGGTTTTACCCGTCGCTGCCAGCAGTGGATGGAGCAACGTTTTCACAGTGCCAAGGTGCTGCTGACGCCGTCCTGCACCGCATCGCTCGAAATGGCCGCGCTGCTGCTGGATATTCAGCCCGGCGATGAAGTGATCATGCCGAGCTACACCTTCGTCTCCACGGCGAACGCGTTTGTCCTGCGCGGGGCGAAAATCGTGTTTGTGGATATCCGTCCGGATACCATGAACATCAACGAAACGCTGATTGAAGCGGCGATCACCGACAAAACGCGGGCGATTATTCCGGTGCATTACGCGGGCGTGGCCTGTGAAATGGACACCATCATGGCCATCGCCAAAAAGCACAACCTGTTCGTGGTGGAAGACGCCGCGCAGGGCGTGATGTCCACCTACAAAGGTCGCGCGCTGGGAACCATCGGTCATATCGGCTGCTTTAGCTTCCACGAAACCAAAAACTACACCGCAGGCGGCGAAGGCGGCGCGACGCTGATTAACGATCGTGCCCTTGTGGAGCGTGCGGAAGTGATCCGTGAAAAAGGGACCAACCGCAGCCAGTTCTTCCGCGGTCAGGTGGATAAATACACCTGGCGCGATATCGGCTCAAGCTACCTGATGGCGGACTTGCAGGCCGCGTATCTCTGGGCGCAGCTGGAAGCGGCAGAGCGAATCAATCTGCAACGCCTCTCCCTGTGGCAAACCTACTACGACGCGCTGGAGCCGCTGGCTAAAGCCGGACGTATTGAACTGCCGACTATTCCGGCAGACTGCATCCACAACGCCCACATGTTCTATATCAAGCTGCGCGATAACGACGATCGCAGCAAGCTGATTGCCTGGCTGAAGGAGGCGGAAATTATGGCGGTATTCCACTATATTCCGCTGCACTCCAGCCCGGCTGGCGAAGCCTTCGGGATGTTTGCCGGTGAAGACCGCTACACCACCAAAGAGAGCGAACGTCTGCTCCGCCTGCCCCTGTTCTACAACCTCGCGCCGGTGAACCAGCGTACGGTGATCAATTCGCTTCTGAGTTATTTCGCCTGATATGTCTCTGGCAAAAGCGTCGGTGTGGACGGCAGCGTCCACGCTAGTAAAAATTGGCGCCGGGTTACTGGTCGTCAAGCTGCTGGCCGTCTCATTTGGTCCGTCAGGCGTTGGGCTGGCAGGGAACTTCCGCCAGCTGGTCACGGTGCTTGGCGTGCTGGCAGGTGCCGGGATATTCAATGGCGTCACCAAATACGTCGCGCAGCATCATGACGATGCCGAAAAGCTTCGCACGGTGGTGGGCACCTCCTCTGCTATGGTGCTGGGCTTCTCTACGTTGCTGGCCATCGTCTTTTTGCTGGCGGCGGCACCTGTTAGTCAGGGACTGTTCGGACACACGCACTATCAGGGACTGGTGCGCCTGGTGGCGTTCGTTCAGATGGGCATCGCCTGGGCGAACCTGCTGCTGGCGCTGATGAAAGGCTTCCGTGATGCCGCCGGGAATGCGCTGGCGCTGATCCTCGGCAGCATCATCGGCGTTATCGCCTACTACTTTTGCTATCGACTGGGCGGCTATGAAGGCGCGCTGCTGGGGCTGGCGCTGGTGCCTGCGCTCGTTGTCATTCCGGCAGCGTTTATGCTGATGCGCAGAGGCAATGTCCCGCTGAGTTACCTGAAACCGCAGTGGGACAAGATGCTGGCGGGGCAGCTAGGAAAGTTTACCCTGATGGCGCTCATCACTTCGGTAACGCTTCCCGTGGCTTACGTGATGATGCGAAACCTGCTGGCAGCGCATTACAGCTGGGATGAAGTGGGGATCTGGCAGGGCGTGAGCAGCATTTCAGATGCTTACCTCCAATTTATTACGGCTTCCTTTAGCGTCTATTTGCTGCCAACCTTATCGCGCCTGACGTCCAGGCAGGATATTACCCGCGAGATTTTTCGCGCCCTGCGTTTCGTGTTGCCGGCCGTTGCGATCGCCAGCTTTACCGTCTGGTTACTGCGTGATTTCGCCATCTGGCTGCTGTTTTCAGCGAAGTTTACCGCCATGCGCGATCTGTTTGCCTGGCAACTGGTCGGCGATGTGCTGAAAGTGGGGGCATACGTTTTCGGCTATCTGGTGATTGCGAAGGCTTCGCTGCGGTTGTATATCCTGGCAGAGATCGGCCAGTTTGCGCTGCTAACGGCATTTTCTCACTGGCTGATCCCCACCCACGGTGCGCTGGGGGCGGCGCAGGCCTATATGGCAACTTATATCGTTTATTTCGCTGCCTGTTGCGGCGTATTTTTACTTTGGCGTAAACGCGCATGACTGCACTGATACACATACTGGGATCGGATATCCCGCATCATAACCAGACCGTTCTGCGGTTCTTCAACGATGAACTGGCATCCGGCACGCCCGATGCGCGTGAGTTTATGGTCGTTGGACGCGACAGCGGCCTGAGCGCGGCGTGTCCGGCATTGCATATCACCTTCTGGCCAGACAAAGCGGCGCTGACGAAGGCCGTGGTTGCTAAAGCCAAAGCGGATCGAAGCCAACGTTTCTTCTTCCATGGACAGTTCAATACCGGACTGTGGCTGGCGCTGTTAAGCGGCGGGATCAAACCTTCTCAGTTCAGCTGGCATATCTGGGGAGCGGATCTCTACGAAGTCTCCCGTGGCTGGAAGTTCCGACTTTTCTATCCGCTGCGTCGTCTGGCGCAGGCGCGTGTGGGCTGCGTTTTTGCTACCCGAGGCGATCTCAACTATTTTGCTAAACAGCACCCGAAGGTTCGCGGGGAGCTGCTCTATTTCCCGACCCGTATGGATCCGGCGCTGAACACCATGGCGAATGACACGGTTCGAGAGGGCAAGCTGACCATCCTGGTGGGGAATTCCGGCGATCGCAGTAACGAGCATGTCGCGGCGCTGAGGGCGGTGCATCAGCAGTTTGGCGACACGGTGAACGTGGTGGTGCCGATGGGCTATCCCGCCAATAACGACGCCTACATCGATGAAGTTCGCCATCAGGGGCTTGCGCTGTTTAGCGCGGAAAACCTGCACATTCTCAGCGATAAGCTGGAATTTGATGACTATCTCGCGCTGCTGCGAAAATGCGATCTGGGCTATTTCATCTTTGCCCGTCAGCAGGGGATTGGCACGCTGTGTCTGCTGATTCAGGCGGGCGTACCCTGCGTGCTCAACCGCGAAAACCCGTTCTGGCAGGACATGGCCGAGCAGCATATTCCGGTGCTGTTTACCTCTGACACGCTTAATGTCGAGGTGGTACGGGAAGCGCAGCGTCAGCTCACGCTGGTGGATAAAAATAGCATCGACTTTTTCAGCCCGAACTACCTCACGCCGTGGCACCGCGCGCTGCGTATTGCTTCAGGAGACAACGCATGAGCCAGTTGCAGTTTAGCGGCTTGCTGGTGGTCTGGCTGCTGAGCACGCTGTTTATCGCCACGCTCACCTGGTTTGAATTCCGGCGGGTACGTTTTAACTTCAACGTATTCTTCTCGCTGCTGTTTTTGCTGACCTTTTTCTTTGGCTTCCCGCTGACCAGCATCCTCGTGTTCCGCTTTGATGTTGGCGTCGCGCCGCCGGAAATCTTGTTGCAGGCGCTGCTCTCTGCGACCTGCTTCTACGCGGTGTACTACGTCACTTATAAAACGCGCCTGCGCGCGGCAAAAGACACCACCCCCCGTCGTCCGCTGTTTACCATGAACCGGGTAGAAACCCATCTGACGTGGGTTATGCTGATGACTATCGCCCTCGTCAGCGTGGCGATTTTCTTCATGCATAACGGCTTTTTACTGTTTAAGTTGCAGTCCTATAGCCAGATTTTCTCCGCCGAAGTCTCCGGCGTCGCGCTCAAGCGTTTCTTCTATTTCTTTATCCCGGCGATGCTGGTGGTCTTTTTCCTGCGTCAGGACAGCAAAGCCTGGCTGTTCTTCCTGGTCAGCACCGTCGCATTTGGCATTCTGACCTACATGATCGTCGGCGGCACCCGCGCCAACATCATTATCGCCTTCGCGATTTTCCTGTTTATCGGCATTATTCGCGGCTGGATCTCGCTGTGGATGCTGGCGGCGGCAGGCGTCTTTGGCATTGTGGGGATGTTCTGGCTGGCGCTGAAGCGCTACGGGCTGAACGTGGCCGGCGACGAAGCGTTTTACACCTTCCTGTATCTGACGCGCGACACCTTCTCGCCGTGGGAAAACCTGGCATTACTGCTGCAAAACTACGACAAGATCGAATTCCAGGGGCTGGCGCCGATTGTTCGCGATTTCTATGTCTTTATACCGACGTGGCTGTGGCCCGATCGTCCCGGCATTGTCCTGAACACGGCGAACTACTTCACCTGGGAAGTGCTGAACAACCATTCGGGTCTGGCGATTTCCCCAACCCTGATTGGCTCGCTGGTAGTGATGGGCGGAACGTGGTTTATCCTGCCTGGCGCGATCGCGGTAGGGCTGATAATAAAATGGTTCGACTGGCTATATACGCTGGGTAACGAAGAGACCAACCGCTACAAAGCCGCTGTTTTGCACAGTTTCTGTTTCGGTGCCATTTTCAATATGATCGTTCTGGCGCGCGAGGGGCTGGATTCATTCGTCTCACGCGTGGTGTTCTTTATGGTCGTTTTCGGACTCTGTCTGCTGCTGGCAAAACTGCTGTACTGGTTGTTTGACAGTGCAGGGCTTGTGCACAGACGTGAGCCACAGGGCAGCACAACGCTGTCGCAAGTCTGAGTAGGGATTATCATGACGGATACAACTTCAGCCCCGCGTTATGCGCTGCGCGGGCTACAGCTGATTGGCTGGCGTGACATGCAGCACGCGCTGGATTTTCTGTTCGCGGACGGGCAGATGAAGTCGGGCACGCTGGTGGCCATCAACGCAGAAAAAATGCTGGCGGTTGAAGATAATGCGGAAGTGAAAAGCCTGATTGAAGCCGCGGAGTTTAAATACGCAGACGGTATTAGCGTGGTGCGTTCAATTCGTAAAAAGTTTCCAGACGCTAATGTGTCTCGCGTGGCGGGTGCTGACCTTTGGGAGCGGCTTATGGAGCGCGCAGGCGCTGAAGGCACGCCGGTATTTTTGATCGGCGGCAAGCCAGAGGTGCTGGCGCAGACCGAACAAAAGCTGCGTAACCAGTGGAATGTTAACATAGTGGGCAGCCAGGATGGCTATTTCAGGCCGGAAGATCGCCTGGCGTTATATGAGCGCGTGCGCGACAGCGGGGCGAAAATTGTCACTGTCGCTATGGGGTCGCCGCGCCAGGAAATACTGATGCGCGATTGCCGTCTGGTCAGCCCGGATGCGCTTTATATGGGCGTTGGCGGCACCTACGACGTCTTTACCGGCCACGTTAAGCGTGCGCCCAAAGTCTGGCAAAACCTGGGGCTGGAGTGGCTCTACCGCCTGCTCTCCCAACCGACGCGTATAAAACGACAGATTCGCCTTCTGCGCTACCTCGCCTGGCACTACACCGGGAAAATGTAATCAATATGCAGCGCGATCTGCTGTTCGCGCTGCAACGCCCCCCGCAAAACTGCTGAGTTTATGTGCAATGCATTCATTTTTTTAATGCATTGTTTGCCATTTGCCAGAATTTAAGAAACCATTCGCTCCGTATTTCAGTACCCCTCAAAACAATACCCGGCAACAAGTCGGGAAACAGCAAACACAACCGAGGAATTATGGCAGAGAAAAAACCGGAGCTTCAGCGTGGGCTGGAAGCTCGACATATTGAACTGATCGCGCTGGGCGGGACTATCGGCGTTGGCCTGTTTATGGGCTCGGCAAGCACGCTGAAGTGGGCGGGGCCTTCCGTCCTGCTGGCGTATATTATTGCCGGACTGTTCGTCTTCTTCATCATGCGCTCAATGGGCGAAATGCTGTTCCTGGAGCCGGTGACGGGCTCTTTCGCCGTTTACGCCCACCGGTATATGAGCCCGTTCTTTGGTTATCTCACGGCCTGGTCGTACTGGTTTATGTGGATGGCCGTGGGGATTTCGGAGATCACCGCCATCGGGGTCTACGTGCAGTTCTGGTTCCCGGAGATGGCCCAGTGGATACCCGCGCTTATTGCCGTAGGGCTGGTGGCGCTGGCGAACCTTGCCGCCGTTCGTCTTTACGGCGAAATCGAGTTCTGGTTTGCGATGATCAAAGTCACCACCATCATCGTGATGATTGTCGTTGGCCTTGGGGTCATCTTCTTTGGCTTCGGTAACGGCGGGCACGCTATCGGTTTTGGTAACCTGACCGGGCACGGCGGCTTCTTTGCGGGCGGCTGGAAGGGCTTTCTGACGGCGCTCTGTATCGTTGTCGCCTCCTATCAGGGCGTTGAGCTGATCGGCATTACCGCAGGTGAGGCGAAAAACCCGCAGGTCACGCTGCGTAGCGCGGTAGGCAAGGTACTGTGGCGTATCCTGATTTTCTATGTGGGCGCGATCTTCGTTATCGTGACCATTTTCCCATGGAACGAGATCGGCACCACCGGCAGCCCGTTTGTCTTAACCTTCGCTAAGATTGGCATCACGGCGGCAGCCGCCATTATCAACTTTGTGGTGCTGACGGCGGCGCTCTCCGGCTGTAACAGCGGAATGTACAGCTGTGGGCGTATGCTTTACGCGCTCTCGCAAAACAAACAGCTGCCGGCGATGATGGGTAAAGTCTCCCGCGTGGGTGTACCGGTGGCGGGCGTAGCGGTGTCGATTGTGATTCTGCTGATTGGCTCTTGCCTGAACTACATCATCCCGAATCCGCAGCGCGTGTTTGTTTATGTTTATAGCGCCAGCGTGCTGCCGGGGATGGTACCGTGGTTTGTCATTTTGATTAGCCAGCTGCGTTTCCGACAGGCGCACAAAGAAGCGATCGCCAGCCATCCATTCCGTTCCATTCTGTTCCCGTATGCGAACTATTTGACGATGGCGTTCCTGATTTGCGTATTAATTGGAATGTACTTTAATGAAGATACCCGCATGTCGCTGTTTGTCGGGATGATCTTCCTGGCTGCCGTCACAGCTGCATATAAACTTTTTGGCCTGGGTCGCCGTGGCTCCGCCCATAAAGTGGAGGAATAAGCGGCAAAATGTGCAAACCATAACCAAACGCGCATTTTTTTCAAAAAAGCACTAGACAGCGGGGTCGGAGGTACGTAATATCCAGCCCCGCAACGGCGCTAAGCGCCCGTAGCTCAGCTGGATAGAGCGCTGCCCTCCGGAGGCAGAGGTCTCAGGTTCGAATCCTGTCGGGCGCGCCATTTTAGTCCCGGCGCTAGAGCTGCGGTGGTCTGAGAAGTAGTCAGAACCGCGTGAAAGAATACAGTGGTGGCTATAGCTCAGTTGGTAGAGCCCTGGATTGTGATTCCAGTTGTCGTGGGTTCGAATCCCATTAGCCACCCCATTATTGAAAGAGTTGTGAATTGCGAAGGTGGCGGAATTGGTAGACGCGCTAGCTTCAGGTGTTAGTGTTCTTACGGACGTGGGGGTTCAAGTCCCCCCCCTCGCACCACGACTTTTAATGAGTTGAACTAAAAATTCAAAAAAGCAGTACATCGGCGAGTAGCGCAGCTTGGTAGCGCAACTGGTTTGGGACCAGTGGGTCGGAGGTTCGAATCCTCTCTCGCCGACCAATTTTGAACCCCGCTTCGGCGGGGTTTTTTGTTTTCTGCGCTTTTTCATCCTGTAGCCATTCCCCGACAACACTCTATATCCTTGTCGCGATTCAGCGACATATAAGCTGTTAATAATAAAGAATTTATTATTTTCTCTCTTAACCTGTCTCCTGGTGACGACAGATTGCCGCCCTTAGCGCGATTTTGTATGGCGTAAGGCGTCTCTTAACAACATAATTTCCTTTTATCTTAAAATGTTGCGCGATGTAAAAGTTATGCGTGTAAACCTGGCACATTACATGCAATAATATACGTGTAGATGCTCATTCCATCTCTTATGTTCGCCCTAAGGCCTCATAAACTCAGGAATGACGCAGAGCCGTTTACGGTGCTTATCGTCCACTGACAGATGTCGCTTCGGCCTCATCAAACACCATGGACATAACGTTGAGTGAAGCACCAAATATGTTGTCTTACAGACCTGTTTTAACGCCTGCTTTTATAGCAGGCGTTTTTTTATGGGTACAAAAAAGGAGGCCATCTGGCCTCCTGGATAATTACTGCTGCGTTCCGTTATTGTGTAGCGTAAGCAGAAGCCCATCACGCCGCATGGCTGCGGCCTCTTCCGGCTTGTGCTGCTTGTCCAGCGAATCAGCAAGCCAGGCGTAATCAAATGCGTCCGGGCGTTGCTTCAGTGCAGCGCGGAAGGCGAGACTCGCCTCCTGCCACTCGCCGTGTTTCATCAAAGACTGGCCCAGCGTACTCCACAGCAGCGGACGATCGCCCACGGTTTTGATCTGCTGGCGCAATGCTTTTTCTATTTGTTCCGGATTGTTGGTTTTCAGACGCGGGATGACCATCACCAGGCGGTCATCATACTGTCGCTTGAGACCGTCGAGAAGTATCTCCTGCGCGGTGTCATGGTCGTCACACTCAATCAGATGTTCTGCCATCGCCACCTGAAGGGGAACCTGCTGGCGCGTTTTGCGGCTCTGGTTTTTCCACCAGGTTTTCAGGCCGTCGCTGCCGAGATCGGCGCGCGCCTGATCCATCAGGCCAATCCAGGCCAGACGCTGAAGTTCATCACGATGTTCATCATCGCCCACGTCGGCTTTCGCCATGGAAGGGATAATGTCCAGCAGCGAGCCCCATGCACCGGTCCGAATATATGCCTGCTCAGCAAGACGCAGCACTTCCGGATGACGAGGGGTGATTTCCAGCAGACGGTCAACGCCGTGACGTGCGGCATGGTTTTCATTGCGCGCCAGTTGCAGACGAACGCGGGTGATCTCAACCGGAATCGGATCCTTAGTTGAGAGCTCAGACGCGCGTTCGAGATGCTGATTGGCGCGGGCCTCATCGCCTCGCTGTTGCGCCGCCTCAGCGGCCAGCAGATAGTTAACAACCGGCTGTTCTGCATGGTCGGCATTTTTCGACATCAGCTTTTCAACCTGCTGATAGTCGCCTTCGGCCAGCTTCAGCAACGCTTGCTCGGTCTGCTTACGGGCGCGACGGCGCTTACGGCCAACGAACCAGCCGCGCGTGTGAACCCCGGTACGGAAAATCCGACGCAGGATCCATTCCACTGCCAGCAGGACGACCACACCCAGGATCAGGATGATCACCAGCCCTGTCACGCTGGTTTCGACGTTGTAGTTATCGGTCTGGATCAATACGTAACCCTGGTGACCCGCGAGCATCGGCCCCAGTACAATTCCGGCGATCAGCAGGATGAAGAGTAAGAAGACTTTTAGCATCATCACTCTCCTTGCGGCGCGCTTTCAGGCGCTGGCGCGGCGGCAGGTGCTTCAGCCGGGCGCTCTGCCGGAACGCCCGGCTGGGCCAGCAGGTTACGCACGCGCGTCTGCATGATCTTCTCCAGAATCGGCTGGCTTTCCAGCTTGTCCGGCACGTTCATGGTGATGTTTTGCTGGCTCAGCTTGTCGATATCCTCCAGGAACGCGGTCGTGGTTGCGTCATTGGTATCGTAGTAAGCACGTACCCACGTTGAAACGTTATCCAGCGCCTGTTTGTAGGTCTCTTCCTGGTGACGTGGTACGGCCTGGGCAGCCACCAGCAGGCGGGAGCGAATGTTTTCGCGCAGATAGACATCCTGGTTCGGTGCCAGCAGCGGCACGGCGGTTTCATCGCGGCGGCGAATGGTAATAAAGCTGTCCATAAAGTTCTGCCAGCTCTTTTGCAGGTTGATACGCCATTCGCTCAGGGAGCTGGAAAGCTCGGTGCCGTCAGAATCCATCGGGGAGTCATCATCGTTGTTATCGGCCAGCTGAAGGTTATCAATCTGGTTTGAGAGCTGATTTACCTTAAGGATGATACCGTCGTAGTCGACCTGAGAAACCGCAGACAGGCTGGCGATATCTTCCGTAATAGCGCGGCGTGCGTTGATGAGGCTCGGATCGTTCATATCGGCCAGGCTTGCGTCGGCGCTTTTCAGCAGCGCGGCGGCGGTGGTGACATCCTGATCGCTCCAGAGCTTGCGCCCGGCCAGCTTCACCAGAAAATCGGCCTGTGAGAGCAGCCAGGTTTTGGCATCGGTTCCCGAAATCGTGGCGACTTTCTCCTGCACTTCGCTCAGCTGTTTGGTCAACTCTTCACGTTTGCTGTTCGCGTCGGCGAGGGCGGCAGCCTGCTGTTTGATCACGCCTTCCAGCTCAGCTTTTTGCGTCTCCTGCGCTTTCTGTAGGGCGGTGATTTGGTTAACCAGCGCGTCGCTGGTGGCCGTCTGGTTGGTGCCTTGTTTCTTCACCAGTCCGTAGAGACCCACGCCTGCGGCCAGCGCAATCGCGATGGCAATCACGCTCAGCGTGAGGCTGGTTTTATTGCTGCCGTTTTTCTTCTCAACGGTTTTGTCTGTCGTCTCTGGCTGTGACGTGGTGTCCACAGTCTCCCTGGTCTCTTCAACCACGGCGGAGGATTTTTCGTGTTCCGTCATTATGGCTTCCCATTTGAGAGTTATTGTAATGCGCGCAGCAGCGCATCGTTGTCGGCGTTATCAGCGATCCGAATATCCTGCCAGCCCAGTTCCCGGGCGTGGTTCGCCAGACGCTCGCTGACGACCAGAAGCCGACAGCGGAGTAACCAGTTTTCGCGATACCAAAGCGGAATCAGCGACCAAAGCTGTTGTAACATTTCACCGCTGGTAACCACCAGCGTATTAATGCCGCGCGCATGCCAGCGCATGGCTTCTTCCGCGCCATCATAGTGTTTCGCACAGCGCTGATAGCACTCCACAAACGTCACGTCTGCGCCGCGTTCGCGCAGCGTCTCGCCCAGCAGTTCGCGGCCACCGTTGCCGCGCAAAATGAGCGCACGCTTTCCGGCAATAGTTTGTAATTCAGGTAATTGTAGCAAGACTTCGCTGATTTCCCGATCTAACGGGTAACGAACATCGATTCCGCTCGCGGTATGTAAGGCCAGCGCCGTGGTGCGCCCGATGGCGAAATAGCGGGGTGCGTGGGGCCAGTTAACGCCCTGCTGTTGTAGCTGCGCATGGGCAAATTCCACGGCATGCTGCGATAGCGCAAAGAGCAGATCACCTTCCTGCAAGGCACGCATCTGGTCAGCGAGCGTAGGCAGCTCGCGACCGGGGGAGAATTCAATCAACGGAAAACTCCAGGCCACCTGCCCCAGTGCGCGCAGACGGCTCACTAACTGCTCTCCTGCGGGAGAAGGGCGGGTGACAAGTATGCTCATGCAGGGGGCTCTCCGTTATAGACCTCAGCCAGAATTTCACGCGCGCCGTTACTCAGCAGCTCTTCCGCCAGCGATACGCCAAGCGCCTCGGCATCCCGCGGCTTGCCGCGACGTTCACCGCGAACCATCTGCGAGCCGTCCGGCGCGCCAACCAGCGCACGCAGCCACAGCTCACCGTCAGTTAATTCAGCATAGCTGCCAATTGGCACCTGACAGCCTCCTTCGAGGCGAGTATTCATCGCGCGCTCGGCTTTTACGCGAACGGCGGTATCGTCATGATTCAGCGGCGCGAGCAGTGCCTGAGTACGCGCATCATCCAGACGACACTCAATGCCGACGGCACCCTGGCCGACGGCGGGGAGCGACAGCTCCGGCGGCAACGCCACGCGAATACGTTCTTCCAGCCCCAGGCGTTTCAGGCCCGCAACCGCAAGAATAATGGCATCGTAGTCGCCGTTATCCAGCTTGCCAAGGCGTGTGCCGACGTTCCCACGCAGCGAGCGAATCACCAGATCCGGGCGACGTTCAGCCAGCTGACACTGGCGGCGTAAACTTGACGTGCCGACCACGCTGCCTGCCGGCAACGCATCAAGCGAGTCATAGCGATTAGAGACAAACGCATCGCGCGGATCCTCGCGCTCGCAGATGGTCACCAGCCCCAGCCCTTTCGGGAACTCAACGGGCACATCCTTCATCGAATGCACGGCGATATCGGCGCGGTTCTCAAGCAATGCCAGCTCCAGCTCTTTGACAAACAGACCCTTTCCGCCCACTTTGGCCAGCGGCGTATCAAGAATGACATCGCCACGCGTGACCATTGGCACCAGCTCAACGCGTAATCCGGTGTGGCAGGCTTCCAGGCGCTGCTTAACATAATGTGCCTGCCAGAGCGCAAGAGGACTTTGGCGTGTGGCAATTCTCAAAACATTGTCTAACATGCTTGTTACCGTCATTATCAATCGCTAACCATCCTAACATTGTTGACACTCGGATGGCAGTTTTACGGTTGATGAAGAGTGAGAGGGACAGGGCGGCGTTCGCGTCAGCCACCGCCGTATTCAGGAATTTACACGTACAGAACGGTGCTACACTTGTATGTAGCGCATCTTTCTTTACGGTCAACCGGCAAGGTGTTAAATTGATCACGTTTTAGACCATTTTTTCGTCTGTACCACCAGAAAAGAACAAGGCGAAAAAGGGTAACGGTTATTTTTTGAAATACTGCGGGTCCGCTGCTTGTTCTGTTTTGACTGGCGTGCGACACCCGGAAACATCAGGCGATACGTCTTGTACCTCTATATTGAGACTCTGAAACAGAGACTGGATGCCATCAATCAATTGCGTGTGGATCGCGCGCTTGCTGCCATGGGCCCTGCTTTCCAGCAGGTATACAGTCTACTGCCGACATTGTTGCACTATCACCATCCGCTAATGCCGGGTTACCTCGATGGTAACGTTCCCCAGGGCATTTGCCTCTTTACGCCTGATGAAACCCAACAGCACTATCTGACTGAACTTGAGCTTTACCGTGGTATGCCGCCGCAGGTTTCGCCGAAAGGCGAGCTGCCGATTACCGGGGTTTACTCCATGGGCAGCACGTCATCGGTTGGGCAAAGTTGTTCTTCTGACCTGGATATCTGGGTCTGCCATCAGTCCTGGCTCGACAATGAAGAGCGCCAGCTGTTGCAGCGTAAATGCAGTCTGCTGGAGAGCTGGGCGGCGTCGCTCGGCGTGGAAGTGAGCTTCTTCCTGATTGATGAAAACCGTTTCCGCCATAACGAAAGCGGCAGTCTGGGTGGTGAAGACTGCGGCTCGACTCAGCACATTCTGTTGCTGGATGAGTTTTACCGTACTGCGGTTCGCCTGGCCGGAAAACGTATTCTGTGGAATATGGTGCCGTGCGATGAAGAAGAGAATTATGACGACTACGTCATGTCGCTTTACTCGCAGGGCGTACTGACGCCAAACGAGTGGCTGGATCTGGGCGGTCTGAGCTCCCTGTCCGCCGAAGAGTACTTTGGTGCAAGCCTCTGGCAGCTCTATAAGAGCATTGATTCACCTTACAAAGCGGTGCTGAAAACCCTGCTGCTGGAAGCCTACTCCTGGGAATACCCCACCCCGCGTCTGCTGGCGAAAGATATTAAGCAGCGTCTGCACGACGGGGAGATCGTCTCCTACGGGCTTGATGCCTACTGCATGATGCTGGAACGCGTCACCGAATACCTGACGGCCATTGATGACGCCACGCGTCTTGACCTGGTGCGTCGATGTTTCTATCTCAAAGTCTGTGAAAAACTGAGCCGCGAGCGCGCCTGCGTTGGCTGGCGCCGCGAAGTGGTCAGCCAGTTAGTCAAAGAGTGGGGATGGGACGAAGCGCGTCTCGCCATGCTCGACAACCGCGCCAACTGGAAAATCGATCAGGTGCGCGAGGCGCACAACGAGCTGCTTGATGCGATGATGCAGAGCTACCGCAACCTGATCCGCTTTGCCCGCCGTAACAACCTTAGCGTTTCTGCCAGCCCACAGGATATCGGGGTGCTGACCCGTAAACTGTACGCCGCGTTTGAAGCGTTGCCGGGCAAGGTAACGCTGGTGAACCCACAGATTTCGCCTGACCTGTCTGAACCGAATCTGACCTTTATCTACGTGCCGCCGGGCCGCGCAAACCGCACCGGGTGGTATCTGTACAACCGTGCGCCAAGCATGGATTCGATCATCAGCCATCAGCCGCTGGAGTATAACCGCTACCTTAACAAGCTGGTGGCCTGGGCCTGGTTTAACGGCCTTCTCACCTCACGCACCCGGTTGTTTATCAAGGGCAACGAGGTGGTCGATTTAGCCAAATTGCAGGAGATGGTGGCGGATGTCTCGCACCACTTCCCACTGCGTCTGCCTGCGCCGACGCCAAAAGCGCTCTACAGCCCGTGTGAGATTCGCCATCTGGCGATCATCGTCAACCTGGAATACGACCCGACGGCGGCCTTCCGCAATCAGGTGGTTCACTTTGACTTCCGTAAGCTGGACGTCTTTAGCTTCGGTGAGCAGCAAAACTGCCTGGTGGGCAGCGTGGATCTGCTGTACCGCAACTCGTGGAACGAAGTGCGTACCCTGCACTTTAACGGCGAGCAGGCGATGATCGAGGCGCTGAAAACGATCCTCGGCAAGATGCACCAGGACGCCGCGCCGCCGGACAGCGTGGAGGTGTTCTGCTACAGCCAGCACCTTCGCGGCCTGATTCGTACCCGCGTGCAGCAGCTGGTGTCTGAGTGCATCGAATTGCGTCTTTCCAGCACCCGGAATGAAACCGGACGCTTTAAAGCGCTGCGCGTCTCCGGCCAGACCTGGGGGCTGTTCTTTGAGCGCCTGAACGTGTCGGTGCAGAAGCTGGAGAACGCCATTGAATTCTACGGCGCGATTTCACACAACAAACTGCATGGCCTGTCGGTTCAGGTGGAAACCAACCACGTTAAGCTGCCGCAGGTGGTGGATGGCTTTGCGAGTGAAGGGATTATTCAGTTCTTCTTCGAGGAGTCGGGCGATAACGCCGGGTTTAATATCTACATTCTGGATGAAACCAACCGTGCCGAGGTGTATCACCACTGTGAAGGCAGCAAAGAGGAGCTGGTGCGCGACGTCAGCCGGTTCTATTCATCCTCGCACGATCGCTTTACCTACGGCTCAAGCTTTATCAACTTCAACCTGCCGCAGTTCTACCAGATTGTGAATGTGGATGGACGAGCGCAGGTGATCCCGTTCCGTACGCAGGCGATTACCCCTGCGGTGCCCGCTAACCAGGAAACTGCGCCGCTGTTGCAGCAGTATTTCTCCTGACCCTTTTCGCCGGGTGGCGCTAACGCTTACCCGGCCTACGGTCCGAGCTGCTGTTGCCGGGTGGCGCTAACGCTTACCCGGCCTACGTTCCGAGCTGCTGTTGCCGGGTGGCGCTAACGCTTACCCGGCCTACGGTCCGAGCTGCTGTTGCCGGGTGGCGCTAACGCTTACCCGGCCTACGGTCCGAGCTGCTGTTGCGGTTGGCGCTAACGCTTACCCGGCCTACGGTCCGAGCTGCTGTTGCGGTTGGCGCTCACGCTTACCCGGCCTACGGTCCGAGCTGCTGTTGCGGTTGGCGCTCACGCTTACCCGGACTATGGTTCGAGCCGTTGTAGGCCCGGTAAGGCGTAGCCGCCACCGGGCAACAAAACTACCTGAAACTCACGTTCTCACCCGCCTGCGCCGTCGCCGCCTGCTCCAGCAGATCCCAGAACGTTTCGCCGCTGCGGTCGCAGATCCACTCGTCACCTTTTAGATCAAAGTGATAGCCGCCCTGTTTCGCCGCCAGCCACACCTGGTGAAGCGGCTCCTGACGGTTAATAATAATCTTGCTGCCGTTTTCGAAGCTTAAGGTCAGGATCCCGCCGTTGATTTCACAATCGATATCGCTGTCGCCGTCCCACTCGTCGATACGCTCTTCGATGGTCATCCACAGGGTATCGGCAAGGCGATGAAATTCACTGTCGTTCATGGTTTTATTCCTGTTTTTCGTGATGGCGGCAGTATAACGCTAAATAATTCCCGTTGCAGGAAAGCGGCAAACTCTTGCTTTTGTGTCTTCTCCTGCGATGATAGAAACAGATTTGAACTTACGGGCAACCTCTACATGAAAAACGTCTTTCGAACGCTTGCCGTTCTTGTCACTCTGTTTAGCCTGACCGGCTGTGGACTGAAGGGACCACTGTACTTCCCGCCAGAGGATAAAAACGCACCACCGCCGACAAAACCAGTGCAAAGTGGTATCGAGTCATCTACGCCGGATACCAACGATCGCGGCAATAACGGCGGCCCGACTCAGGTCAATCTCTGACAATTACGTTCTGTACCCGCGCAATGGAGCAAATGATGCAGTTCTCTAAAATGCATGGCCTTGGCAACGACTTTATGGTCGTCGACGCGGTAACGCAGAATGTCTTTTTCTCCCCGGAACTGATCCGTCGTCTGGCGGATCGGCACGTGGGCGTGGGGTTTGACCAGCTGCTGGTGGTGGAACCGCCTTACGATCCTGACCTGGACTTTCACTATCGCATTTTTAACGCCGACGGCAGCGAAGTTTCCCAGTGCGGCAACGGCGCGCGCTGTTTTGCCCGCTTTGTTCGGCTGAAAGGGCTGACCAACAAGCGCGATATCCGCGTCAGCACCGCCAATGGCCGGATGGTGCTCAGCGTCACCGACGACGAACTGGTGCGCGTGAACATGGGCGAGCCGAACTTCGAACCCTCTGCCGTGCCGTTTCGCGCCAACAAAGCGGAAAAGACCTATATTATGCGTGCCGCCGAGCAGACAGTATTGTGCGGCGTCGTCTCGATGGGTAACCCGCACTGCGTGATTCAGGTAGATGATGTGCAAACCGCGGCGGTTGAAACGCTCGGCCCGGTGCTGGAAAGCCACGAGCGCTTCCCGGAGCGGGCGAACATCGGTTTCATGCAGGTGGTGAAGCGTGAACACATTCGCCTGCGGGTTTACGAGCGCGGCGCGGGCGAAACCCAGGCCTGCGGAAGCGGTGCCTGTGCGGCGGTGGCCGTCGGTATCTCACAGGGGTTACTGGCGGAAGAGGTTCGCGTGGAATTACCGGGCGGGCGTCTTGATATCGCCTGGAAAGGAGCGGGTCATCCACTGTACATGACTGGCCCGGCGACACATGTTTATGACGGGTTTATCCATCTATGAAGCAACCAGGGGAAGAACTGCGGGAACCTGTAACGGAGCTGGACGACAGCGCTGTTGTGGATTACCTGCTGCACAATCCTGAGTTTTTTATCCGCAATGCACGCGTCGTCGAAAGGATGCGCGTACCGCATCCGGTTCGCGAGACCGTGTCGCTGGTTGAATGGCACATGGCGCGCTCGCGCAACCACATCAATCAGCTCGAAGAGAACATGACGCTGCTGATGGAGCAGGCCAGCAATAACGAAAGCCTGTTCTATCGTCTTCTGCACCTTCAGGCGCGTCTGGCTTCCGCGCACAGTCTCGAAGAGTTCCTCAACCGCTTCCATCGCTGGGCGCGCGAGCTGGGGCTGGCAGGCGCGACGATCCGTCTCTTCCCTGACCGCTGGCGCATTGGCGCGCCGTCCGGGTTTACCCATCTGGCGCTGAGCCGTCAGGCGTTTGAGCCGCTGCGCATTCAGCGTCTGGGCCATGAGCACCACTATCTGGGGCCGCTTAACGGGCCAGAACTGCTGGTGGTGCTGCCGGAAGCCAAAGCTATCGGCTCGGTGGCGATGTCGCTGATGGGGCGCGATGGTGACCTGGGCGTGATGTTATTTACCAGCCGCGACGCGCATCACTATGAACAGGGGCAGGGTACGCAACTGTTGCAGGAGATCGCCCTGATGCTGCCTGAGCTGCTGGAGCGCTGGATTGAGCGCGTATGACGGACGGACTGCTCGCCACTGACGTCACCCGTTTTCTGCGCTATCTTGGCGTAGAACGCCAGCTTAGCCCTATTACGCTGCTCAACTATCAGCGTCAGCTTGATGCCATCATGCAGATTGCCGATGGAATCGGCCTGAAAAGCTGGCAACAATGTGACGCCGCCACGGTTCGCGGCTTCGTTGTGCGTAGCCGTAAAAAAAACTTAAGCCCGGCGAGCCTGGCGCTCCGGCTCTCTGCCCTGCGCAGTTTCTTCGACTGGCTGGTCAGCCAGGGCGGTCTGAAAGCCAACCCGGCAAAAGGGATCGCCACGCCAAAGGCCCCGCGTCATCTGCCGAAAAATATCGACGTCGACGACGTAAACCGCCTGCTGGATATCGATCTTAACGATCCGCTGGCCGTGCGCGACCGTGCGATGCTGGAGGTGATGTACGGCGCGGGCCTGCGTCTCTCTGAGCTGGTGAACCTCGACTTAAAGCACCTCGATCTGGAATCTGGCGAAGTGTGGGTGATGGGCAAGGGCAGCAAAGAGCGCCGCCTGCCGATCGGCCGCAATGCGGTCTCCTGGATTGAGCACTGGCTGGATCTGCGCGGTCTGTTTGGCGCGGAAGAGGATGCGCTGTTCCTGTCGAAGCTCGGCAAGCGGATCTCGGCGCGTAACGTGCAGAAGCGCTTTGCGGAGTGGGGCATTAAGCAGGGGCTGAACAGCCACGTTCACCCGCATAAGCTGCGCCACTCTTTTGCGACGCACATGCTGGAATCAAGCGGCGACCTGCGCGGCGTACAGGAGCTGCTTGGTCACGCGAATCTGTCGACCACCCAAATCTATACCCACTTAGACTTCCAACACCTTGCCTCGGTGTATGACGCGGCGCATCCACGCGCCAAACGGGGGAAATAATGCGTTTTTACCGCCCACTCGGTCAGATCTCAGCCCTGACGTTTGATCTTGATGACACCCTTTACGACAACCGCCCAGTGATCCTGCGTACCGAGCAGGAGTCGCTGGCGTTTGTGCAAAACTACCATCCTGCGCTGAAAGCGATCCAGAACAAAGAGTTCCAGAAGCTGCGTCAGTCCCTGCGGGAAACCGAGCCGGAAATTTATCATGACGTGACCGAATGGCGCCGCCGTGCGGTTGAGCAGGCGATGCTCAATGCCGGCCTGAGCGCGCAGGACGCGGCCATGGGTGCTGAAGCGGCCATGGAAAACTTCGCCAAATGGCGCAGCCGAATCGACGTGCCGCAGGAGACCCACGACACGCTGGCGAAGCTCGCCGAAAAGTGGCCGCTGGTCGCCATTACCAACGGCAACGCTCAGCCTGAACTGTTTGGTCTGGGGAACTATTTTCAGTTCGTGCTGCGCGCGGGCCCGCACGGACGCTCGAAGCCGTTCAACGATATGTATCATCTGGCGGCGGAAAAACTGGATTTGCCGCTCGGTGAGATCCTGCACGTGGGCGACGACCTGACCACGGACGTCGCCGGGGCGATCCGCTGCGGCATGCAGGCCTGCTGGATCAAGCCGGAAAATGCCGATCTGATGACTACCCCGGATAGCCGTCTTCTGCCGCACGTGGAAATTTCACGGTTGGCATCCCTCACGACGCTGATATAATCATCAATTGTTCTGTATAAATTAACAGGGTTTTGGCGAATGGAAACATTTGCCCGCCCGACATGACGTGACGGTGCCAATGGACGTTTCTTACCTGCTCGACAGCCTTAATGACAAACAGCGTGACGCGGTTGCCGCCTCGCGTACAAACCTGCTGGTACTGGCTGGAGCGGGCAGTGGTAAGACGCGCGTGCTGGTTCACCGTATCGCCTGGCTACAGAGCGTGGAGAACTGCTCGCCGTACTCGATTATGGCCGTGACGTTCACCAACAAGGCGGCGGCGGAGATGCGCCACCGTATCGCACAGCTGATGGGCACCAGCCAGGGCGGCATGTGGGTTGGCACCTTCCACGGCCTGGCGCACCGTCTGCTGCGCGCGCACCATATGGACGCTAACCTGCCGCAGGATTTCCAGATCCTCGACAGCGAAGACCAGCTGCGCTTACTGAAACGTCTGATCAAGGCGATGAACCTCGACGAGAAGCAGTGGCCGCCGCGTCAGGCGATGTGGTACATCAACGGTCAGAAAGACGAAGGGCTGCGTCCGCACCACATTCAAAGCTTCGGTAACCCGGTTGAGCAGACCTGGCAGAACGTCTACAAGGCCTATCAGGAAGCGTGCGATCGCGCCGGTCTGGTGGATTTCGCCGAACTGCTGCTGCGCGCCCACGAGCTGTGGCTCAACAAACCACATATCCTGCAACACTACCGTGAACGCTTCACCAACATTTTGGTGGACGAATTCCAGGATACCAACAACATTCAGTACGCGTGGATCCGCCTGCTGGCCGGGGATACCGGCAAGGTGATGATCGTGGGCGATGACGACCAGTCTATCTACGGCTGGCGCGGCGCGCAGGTGGAGAACATCCAGCGCTTTCTCAACGATTTCCCCGGCGCGCAAACCATCCGTCTGGAGCAGAACTACCGTTCTACCAGCAACATACTGAGCGCGGCCAACGCCCTGATTGAGAACAACAACGGGCGCCTGGGTAAAAAGCTGTGGACCGATGGCGTCGACGGCGAACCGATTTCGATTTACTGCGCCTTCAACGAGCTCGACGAAGCCCGCTTCGTGGTGAACCGCATTAAAACCTGGCAGGAGAACGGCGGTGCGCTGGAGCAGTGTGCCATTCTCTATCGCAGCAACGCCCAGTCGCGCGTGCTGGAAGAGGCGCTGTTACAGGTGAGCATGCCGTACCGCATTTATGGCGGTATGCGCTTCTTCGAACGTCAGGAGATCAAAGATGCGCTCTCGTATTTGCGTCTGATTGCCAACCGTAACGACGATGCGGCGTTTGAGCGCGTGGTGAACACGCCGACGCGTGGCATCGGCGATCGTACGCTGGACGTGGTGCGTCAGGCCTCGCGCGATCGTCAGCTCACGTTGTGGCAGGCATGCCGCGAGTTGTTACAGGAAAAAGCCCTCGCCGGGCGCGCCGCCAGCGCACTGCAACGCTTTCTGGAGTTAATCGACGCGCTGGCGCAGGAAACGGCCGACATGCCGCTGCACGTCCAGACCGACCGGGTGATCAAAGATTCCGGCCTGCGCACCATGTACGAGCAGGAAAAAGGCGAGAAGGGCCAGACCCGTATTGAGAACTTAGAGGAGCTGGTGACGGCAACGCGCCAGTTCAGCTACAACGAAGAAGACGAAGACCTGATGCCGTTGCAGGCATTCCTCTCTCACGCCGCGCTGGAGGCGGGTGAAGGGCAGGCCGATACCTGGCAGGATGCGGTTCAGCTGATGACCCTGCACTCCGCGAAAGGTCTGGAGTTCCCGCAGGTGTTCATCGTCGGGATGGAAGAGGGGATGTTCCCGAGCCAGATGTCGCTGGATGAAGGCGGGCGTCTGGAAGAGGAGCGTCGTCTGGCCTACGTGGGCGTGACCCGTGCGATGCAGAAACTGACCCTGACCTACGCGGAAACCCGCCGCCTGTACGGGAAAGAAGTGTATCACCGTCCGTCGCGCTTTATCGGCGAACTGCCGGAAGAGTGTGTGGAAGAGGTGCGCCTGCGCGCCAGCATCAGCCGTCCGGTCAGTCATCAGCGTATGGGCTCGCCAATCTCTGAAACCGATACCGGTTACAAGCTGGGCCAGCGCGTGCGCCACTCGAAGTTTGGCGAAGGCACCATCGTCAATCTGGAAGGCAGCGGCGAGCACAGCCGTTTGCAGGTCGCGTTCCAGGGGCAGGGGATCAAATGGCTGGTGGCAGCCTATGCCAAGCTGGAAAGTGTGTAACTTTCAGAAAAATATCACTATTTTGTAATAATCTGCTAGCCTTATACGTTGAAGGTCAATTAATGCCCTTCAGCGTTCCGTTGCGTGTTGACGCCACAGTTATTGCTGGCGTAACATGCGCGCACGATTACGCTAAGAGGACATTCGCCTTGGACACACCCAGTAGATACTGGCTCAATTCCCTGTCATCCAGGAACAACTCCTAAGGCTATCTCCTCTTGCTGATGGCCTTAGTGGTTGTCAGCGACTGCATCATTCCCGTCGCGCTGAGTCAGGCTGTTTAATGGTCTGAAACCCAATTTGTTTCTGTGTGCCCACCGAACTGTCCGATATTTTTTGCATTGGGAGTCCCGGTCATGTTGAGCGCATTTCAACTCGAAAATAACCGACTGACTCGGCTTGAAGCCGAAGAGTCACAGCCCCTCATTGATGCCGTATGGGTGGATCTGGTCGAGCCGGACGACGATGAGCGCCTTCGCGTACAATCTGAACTGGGGCAAAGCCTGGCGACACGCCCGGAACTGGAAGACATCGAAGCATCCGCCCGTTTTTTTGAAGACGAAGACGGCCTGCACATTCACTCCTTCTTCTTCTTCGAAGATGCCGAAGACCACGCGGGGAACTCCACCGTGGCGTTTACCATCCGCGATGGCCGCCTGTTCACCCTGCGCGAGCGCGAACTGCCTGCGTTTCGTCTCTACCGCATGCGCGCCCGCAGCCAGGCGATGATGGACGGTAACGCCTATGAGCTGCTGCTGGATCTGTTCGAAACCAAAATCGAACAGCTGGCGGATGAAATCGAAAACATCTACAGCGACCTGGAAAAGCTGAGCCGCGTGATCATGGAAGGCCATCAGGGCGATGAGTACGACGAAGCGTTGTCCACGCTTGCAGAGCTGGAAGATATCGGCTGGAAGGTGCGTTTGTGTCTGATGGATACCCAGCGCGCGCTGAATTTCCTGGTTCGCAAGGCGCGTCTGCCGGGCGGTCAGCTGGAGCAGGCGCGTGAGATCTTACGCGATATTGAATCCCTGCTACCGCACAACGAATCCCTGTTCCAGAAGGTCAACTTCCTGATGCAGGCGGCAATGGGCTTTATCAACATCGAGCAGAACCGCATCATCAAGATCTTCTCGGTGGTTTCCGTGGTGTTCCTGCCGCCGACGCTGGTGGCATCCAGCTACGGGATGAACTTTGAGTTTATGCCGGAGCTGAAGTGGAGCTTTGGCTACCCGGGGGCGATTATCTTTATGATCCTCGCCGGGCTGGCGCCGTACCTGTACTTCAAGCGGAAGAACTGGTTGTAAAAATCAGGCGGGTGGCGCTGCGCTTACCCGCCCTACAAAGCACCTAAATTCCTCTGCGAGTCCTGCGCTGGGTATAAATTGCATCCGCAACGAAAATCGCCAGCGCCACCCAGATAAAGGCAAACGTCACCATCTTATCCGCACCCGGCACCTCGCCGTAAAACACCACCGCCAGCAGGAACATCAGCGTCGGACCAATGTACTGGAAGAAGCCAAGCGTCGAGAGACGCAGACGCGTTGCCGCGCCGGTGAAGCACAGCAGGGGAATCGTCGTGACCACGCCCGCCGCCATCAGCATCAGGTTCAGCGACCATGGGTTGCTGCTCATGTGGCTGGTGGCGCTGTCGGCAATACCGAACAGGTAGATCGCGGCGACAGGCAGCAGCCACAGGGTTTCAAACAGCATTCCCGTCTGCGCTTCCACGGCGATTTTTTTACGCACCAGGCCGTAGAAGGCAAAGCTGAACGCCAGCCCCAGGGCGATAACCGGCAGTGAACCGAAGGTCCACAGCTGCACCAGCACGCCGCAGAGGGCCAGAATCACCGCCACCCACTGCATCCGGCGGAAACGTTCGCCGAGGAAAATCATCCCCAGCACGATGTTCACCAGCGGGTTAATGAAGTACCCCAGGCTGGCTTCGAGCATGTGATGGTTATTCACCGCCCAGATAAACAGCAGCCAGTTTCCGCCAATCAGCACCGCAGAGAGGGCAAGCAGGAAGACCTTCTTCGGGGTTTTCAGTAGCGTTTTGACGCCTGACCACTGACGGCTGATGCTCATCAGCGCAATCATAAAGAAAAACGACCAGATGACGCGGTGAGTGAGGATCTCGTCCGCCGGGACATAGGCGATAAGCTTGAAGTACGCCGGCGCGATACCCCAAATAAAATAAGCGGCAAGAGCGAGTAAAACGCCCTGCCGCGTCTGTTTAGCATCCATCGGGAAAATCCGTTACAAAAAAGTGAAATAATTTTACCCGAATTTGCCGCCTCAACCCACCATATAAGTGGCGGTTGCGCTGGCAATATAAACCTGCTCCTCGTTATGCAGCTCAACGCGGGCGACGGCAACTTTATTCCCGGCGCGCAGCAGGCTGCTGGTGCAGGTGAAGCGGTTTCCGCGTCCCGGACGCAGATAGTCGACGCGTAAATCGATGGTTCCCATGCGCGACAGGCGCTGGCGTAACTCATCTTCGTTGATGGTGTCATGGCGCGTCAGCGTGCTGCCCACGCACACCAGACCGGCCGCCACGTCCAGCGCAGAGGCAATCACCCCGCCGTGCAAAATGCTTTGCGCCCAGTTACCGACCATCATTGGCTGATTATTGAAACTCAGCTGAGCGAAGTCTTTTTCGTATCGCTCCAGCTCAAGACCCAGTGCACGGTTGAATGGCATGTGATACACAAAAATCTCGCCCACGAGCTTTAAGGTTTCTTCGGCGGTGAGTGTGGCTGACATCTGACGTGGCATCCTTGTTGTTAACAAAATGTTGATTTTATGCTTCAGGATAAAGGAATGCCACTTTAAGAAACGAGGAAGCGGAAGTTATCGCAGAAGTCTGTAGAATGCCCGGACAAAACTATTCATTAAATGTCACAATTTCAGGAGAACACCACCGATGCGGACGTATCTGGGTTGGTTACTGGCGGCGGTTGCGCTGCCCCTCACAGCATATGCGCAGGAAGCGACGATCAAAGAAGTGCATGATAAACCTGCCGTTCAGGGCAGCATCATCGCCAATATGCTTCAGGAGCATGACAATCCGTTCACGCTCTACCCCTATGACACAAACTACGTGATCTATACCCAGACCAGCGATCTCAACAAAGAGGCGATAAGTTCCTATAACTGGTCTGACAATGCGCGTAAAGATGAGGTGAAGTTCCAGCTCAGCCTGGCCTTCCCGTTATGGCGCGGCATCCTGGGGCCGAACTCGGTGCTTGGTGCATCTTACACGCAGAAGTCATGGTGGCAGCTCTCCAACAGCGGGGAATCTTCACCGTTCCGCGAAACCAACTATGAACCGCAGCTGTTCCTCGGTTTCGCCACTGATTATGAGTTTGCAGGCTGGACGCTGCGAGACGTGGAGGTGGGCTATAACCACGATTCCAACGGTCGTTCCGACCCAACCTCACGCAGCTGGAATCGCGTTTATACGCGTCTGATGGCGCAGAACGGCAATTTCATGGTGGAAGTGAAGCCGTGGTACGTGGTGGGCAGCACCGATGACAATCCTGATATCACCAAATACATGGGCTATTATCAGCTTAAAGTGGGCTATCAGCTGGGTGACGCGGTGCTGAGCGCCAAAGGGCAGTACAACTGGAATACCGGCTACGGCGGCGCAGAGTTGGGCCTGAGCTACCCGGTGACGAAACACGTTCGTCTCTATACCCAGGTGTATAGCGGTTATGGCGAATCGCTGATCGACTATAACTTCAACCAGACCCGCGTTGGTGTGGGCGTCATGCTGAACGATATTTTCTAAGCTGCTCGAATGTTTTTGCGTTAAACGTTGAAGTTTCTCTCTCAGGCGCTGAAAATAGCGCCTGTTTCATTTCTGGCATATGGGGTTAACGTGGCGCAGGCGGAAGTATTGAATCAGGAATCGCTGGCTAAACAGGTTTTGCATGAAACCTTTGGCTACCAGCAGTTCCGTCCTGGCCAGGAAACCATCATTGAAACCGTGCTGGAAGGCCGCGATTGCCTGGTGGTCATGCCGACCGGCGGCGGAAAATCGCTCTGCTATCAGGTGCCCGCGCTGGTACTTAATGGCCTGACGGTTGTGGTCTCCCCCCTTATTTCCCTGATGAAAGACCAGGTCGACCAGCTGCTTGCCAACGGCGTGGCGGCGGCCTGTCTTAACTCGACGCAAACCCGCGAGCAGCAGCAAGAGGTGATGGCCGGGTGCCGCACCGGGCAGATCCGCCTGCTGTATATCGCGCCAGAGCGCCTGATGCTGGACAACTTCCTCGATCACCTGGCGCACTGGAACCCGGTGCTGCTGGCGGTGGATGAAGCGCACTGTATCTCCCAGTGGGGGCACGATTTCCGCCCGGAATATGCCGCCCTCGGCCAACTGCGTCAGCGCTTCCCTGAGCTGCCGTTTATGGCGCTTACCGCCACGGCGGATGACACCACGCGTCAGGACATCGTTCGCCTGCTGGGGCTGAAAGACCCCTATATTCAGGTCAGCAGCTTCGACCGGCCGAACATCCGCTATATGCTGATGGAAAAATTCAAGCCGCTGGATCAGCTCCTGCGCTACGTGCAGGAGCAGCGCGGCAAGTCCGGCATCATCTACTGCAACAGCCGCGCGAAGGTGGAAGACACCGCTGCGCGTCTGCAAAATCGCGGCTTTAGCGCGGCGGCATACCATGCCGGGTTAGAAAACCACATCCGCGCCGAAGTACAGGAAAAATTCCAGCGTGACGACCTGCAAATCGTGGTCGCAACGGTGGCGTTCGGGATGGGGATCAACAAGCCTAACGTGCGCTTTGTGGTGCACTTTGATATCCCGCGCAATATCGAATCCTACTATCAGGAAACCGGCCGCGCCGGGCGTGATGGCCTGCCTGCGGAAGCGATGCTGTTTTACGATCCGGCGGATATGGCGTGGCTGCGCCGCTGTCTCGAGGAGAAACCGCAGGGGCAGTTGCAGGATATCGAACGCCACAAGCTTAACGCGATGGGTGCCTTCGCCGAAGCGCAAACCTGCCGCCGTCTGGTGCTGCTCAACTACTTTGGTGAAGGGCGTCAGGCGCCGTGCGGCAACTGCGATATCTGCCTCGACCCGCCGAAGCAGTACGACGGTCTGATGGACGCGCGCAAAGCGCTCTCGACTATCGGACGCGTGAACCAGCGCTTTGGGATGGGCTACGTCGTCGAAGTGCTGCGTGGGGCTAACAACCAGCGTATCCGCGACATGGGTCACGACAAGCTGCCGGTTTACGGCATCGGGAAAGACCAGAGCCATGAGCACTGGGTAAGCATCATCCGCCAGCTGATCCATCTCGGCTTTGCCACGCAAAATATTGCTCAGCACTCTGCGCTTCAGCTTACCGAAGCGGCGCGACCGGTCCTGCGCGGTGAGGTTGAACTGAAGCTCGCCGTTCCGCGCGTCGTCGCCCTGAAGCCGCGCGTGATGCAGAAATCCTACGGCGGCAACTACGATCGCAAGCTGTTCGCCAAGCTGCGCAAGCTGCGTAAAGCCATTGCCGATGAAGAGAACATCCCGCCATACGTGGTGTTCAATGACGCGACGCTGATCGAGATGGCCGAGCAAATGCCACTCAGCGCCAGCGAGATGCTCAGCGTCAACGGCGTCGGCACGCGCAAACTGGAGCGCTTTGGTAAAGAGTTTATGGCGCTTATCCGTTCCCACGCTGATGGTGATGATGAGGAGTAGTCAGCCGGGCGAAAAAGTGCCAGGATGATGACTCACTACATTATTTCCCCGCGAGCTAATTATGTTAATGCTATTTCTCACCGTGGCGTTAGTGCACATCGTTGCGCTGATGAGCCCTGGCCCTGACTTCTTCTTCGTGTCACAAACGGCCGTCAGCCGCTCCCGCAAAGAGGCGATGATGGGTGTGCTCGGTATCACCATGGGCGTTATGGTCTGGGCGGCGGTTGCGCTGCTTGGTCTGAACCTGATCCTGGCGAAAATGGCGTGGCTGCATAACATCATCATGGTTGGCGGCGGTCTGTACCTGTGCTGGATGGGCTACCAGATGCTGCGCGGGGCGCTGAAGAAAGAAGAGAAAAAGCCGGAAGAGCCAAAGGTTGAGCTGGCAACGGGCGGCCGTAGCTTTGTGAAAGGGCTGCTGACTAACCTGGCGAACCCGAAAGCGATTATTTACTTCGGCTCTGTGTTCTCGCTGTTTGTGGGGGATAACGTCGGTGCGGGCGCGCGCTGGGGGATCTTCCTGCTAATCGTTGTTGAGACGTTCGCCTGGTTTACCGTTGTGGCAAGCCTGTTTGCTTTACCGGCGATGCGTCGCGGCTACCAGCGCATCGCGAAGTGGATCGACGGCTTTGCCGGCGCACTGTTCGCCGGCTTCGGCATTCATCTCATCATTTCTCGCTAAGCATGACGCGCTGACGCAAGCAGCGCGCCAACCAGCATAAACAGCGAACCAAAGACTTTGTTCAGGGCCTTCATCTGCTTAGGCCCTTTGATCCACGCCGCAATTCGCTGCGCCAGCGTCGCGTAACCAATCATCACAATGATATCGACAATAATGGTTGTCGCGCCCAGCACCACGTACTGCATCACCTGGGGCTGATGCGGCACGATAAACTGCGGGAACAGGGCGGCGAGGAACACAATGCTTTTCGGGTTGGTCAGGTTAACGAATACCGCGCGCTTAAACAGGTGGCCGCGTGTTTGCGTCCGGGAGAGCGTATGCAGATCAATCGAGCCTGCGGCGCGCCACTGTTGAATACCCAGCCAGATAAGATACGCTGCGCCAGCCCATTTCAGCACCTCGAAGGCCAGCACCGAACGGGAGAACAGCGTGCCCAGACCAATCCCCACCAGCACAATGTGAATGCCAAGCCCTGTCTGTAAACCGGCAATTGACGCCGCCGCGCCGCGATAGCCGTGATTAATGGAGGTGGTCATGGTGTTGATTGCGCCCGAGCCAGGTGAAAGGCTGAGGATGATGGATGTCAGCAGGTAAGCGAACCACCACTCGAAGGTCATTTGAAACTCCCGGATCGTCTGTTTTTATGCCACAATACGCTATTGTTGAGTCATTTTGTGACCGGTGACGAAAAAAACGATATTCCCTGAATTACGGGGGGTGGAAACCCAATGTTTCAGCAGAAAAAGGACTGGGAAACACGAGAAAACGCATTTGCTGCTTTCTCCATGGGGCCGCTGACCGATTTCTGGCGCCAGCGTGAGGAAGATGAGTTTATGGGCGTCGGGGATATCCCGGTACGCTTCGTTCGTTTCCATGATGAAAAAAATGACCGGGTGATTGTGGTTTGCCCCGGGCGCATCGAAAGCTATATCAAATATGCCGAGCTGGCGTATGACCTGTTCCATCTGGGCTTTGATGTGTTAATTATCGACCATCGCGGGCAGGGGCTTTCCGGCCGGATGCTGCCGGATACCCATCGCGGCCACGTGGATAACTTCAGCGATTACGTCGACGATCTGGCCGCGTTCTGGCAGCAGGAAGTGCAGCCCGGACCGTGGCGCAAGCGTTATATTCTTGCCCACTCCATGGGGGGCGCGATCTCGACGTTGTTTTTGCAGCGCCATAAGCACCAGTGCGACGCCATTGCGCTGACCGCGCCGATGTACGGCATTGTGATACGTTTTCCTGACTGGATGGTGCGCCATCTTCTCGACTGGGCTGAGGGCCATCAGCGCATTCGTGAAGGCTATGCCATAGGAACAGGACGCTGGCGGGCGTTGCCGTTTGCCATCAACGTGTTAACCCACAGTCGGCAGCGTTATCGCCGCAACCTGCGTTTTTATGCCGATGAACCGCGTCTGCGGGTCGGCGGCCCCACCTGGCACTGGGTGCGGGAAGGTATTCATGCCGGTGAGCAGGTGCTGGCGGGCGTAGGCGATGATGACACGCCGACGCTTCTGATCCAGGCGGAAGAAGAGCGTGTGGTGGATAACCGCATGCATGACCGCTATTGTGAACTTCGCGCCGCGGCGGGCCATCCCTGTGAAGGGGGTAAACCGCTGGTCATCAACGGTGCGTACCATGAGATCCTTTTTGAAAAGGACGCTATGCGCTCAGTCGCGCTCAACGCCATTGTTGAATTTTTCAACAGGCATAACTGATTATTGTTTTCCACCAGAGGTTGAAATCCCTATGTACCAGGTTGTTGCATCTGATTTAGATGGCACGCTGCTTTCCCCCGACCACACCCTGTCGCCTTATGCGAAAGAGACCTTAAAACTCCTGACTGCCCGCGGCGTGAACTTTGTGTTCGCCACCGGCCGCCACCACGTGGACGTGGGGCAGATCCGCGATAACCTGGAGATCAAGTCGTACATGATCACCTCCAACGGTGCGCGCGTACACGACACGGACGGCAACCTGATTTTTACCCACAATCTCGATCGCGACATCGCCACTGATTTGTTCGGCATTGTGCATAACAACCCGGATATCGTCACTAACGTTTATCGCGACGACGAGTGGTTTATGAACCGTCATCGCCCGGACGAAATGCGTTTCTTCAAGGAAGCCGTCTTCAACTACTCCCTGTATGAACCGGGTTTGCTGGATCCTGAAGGGATCAGCAAGGTGTTCTTTACCTGCGAAAGTCACGAAGCGCTGCTTCCGCTGGAGCAGGCGATCAACGCCCGCTGGGGAGACTGCGTGAACGTGAGCTTCTCCACGCTGACTTGTCTGGAAGTGATGGCGGGCGGGGTGTCCAAAGGTCACGCGCTGGAAGCGGTCGCGAAGCGTCTGGGCTTTGATCTGAAAGACTGCATCGCGTTCGGCGATGGCATGAACGATGCCGAGATG
>NZ_JABMCU010000260.1:0-4988 GCF_013179605.1 Enterobacter sp. CM29
CCACCGTGATTTACCCAAGGTGATGGCGCGCAACGAGTTCCGCGAAGATCTCTACTATCGACTGAATGTCGTCAACCTGAAAATCCCGGCGCTGGCCGAGCGTGCGGAAGATATCCCGCTGCTGGCAAATCACCTTTTGCGCCAGGCCGCTGACCGCCACAAACCGTTTGTGCGCGCGTTCTCCACCGATGCGATGAAACGCCTGATGACCGCAAGCTGGCCGGGTAACGTACGCCAGCTGGTGAACGTGATTGAGCAGTGCGTGGCGCTGACGTCATCGCCGGTGATCAGCGATGCGCTGGTGGAGCAGGCGCTCGAGGGGGAAAACACGGCCTTACCGACGTTTGCGGAAGCGCGAAATCAGTTCGAGCTGAACTATCTGCGCAAGCTGCTGCAAATCACCAAAGGCAACGTGACCCACGCGGCGCGCATGGCCGGGCGTAACCGTACCGAGTTCTATAAATTGCTCTCACGCCACGAGCTGGAAGCGAACGATTTTAAAGAGTAATACCGCAAAATTCGCCTGAATATGATACTGTGAGCAACCGATTACGAGGCTGCTTACTGGCAAGAGTTTAAGGACCCACCATGAAAAAAATTGATGCGATTATTAAACCTTTCAAACTGGATGATGTACGTGAAGCGCTGGCAGAAGTAGGCATCACCGGGATGACCGTAACTGAAGTGAAAGGTTTTGGTCGTCAGAAGGGCCACACCGAGCTATACCGTGGCGCAGAGTACATGGTGGACTTTCTGCCGAAAGTGAAAATCGAGATCGTGGTGAGCGATGATATCGTCGATACCTGTGTGGATACCATCATCCGCACGGCGCAGACCGGTAAAATTGGCGACGGGAAAATCTTCGTCTTTGACGTGGCGCGCGTGATCCGTATCCGTACCGGCGAAGAAGACGACGCGGCGATTTAACATTCTTGCCGGGTGGCGCTGCGCTTACCCGGCCTACAGAACCCTTCGCAGGTCCGTGCAAGCGCAGCGCCGCCGGGCGATTACAGCACTTTATGCGGGCCGAAACATTCGTAATGAATGTTGTCTTTGTTCACGCCCAGGTCTACCAGCTGCTTCGCGGCATACTGCATAAACGCTACCGGCCCACACACGTAGAACTGCATCCCCGGTGCGCTAAACGCCCCTTCGTGCTGCCCTAAATTCATCAGGCCTTCACTGTCAAAACGTGCCGCTGCGCGGTCAGCTTCAGTAGGTAAACGATACCAGGTATGCGCGGTAAAGTGTGGCAGACCCGCTCCGAGCGCTTTCACTTCATCTGCAAAGGCGTGCACATCACCGTTTTCGGCCGCGTGGAACCAGTTAACCTGCGCGCTGTGGTTTGATTTTGCCAGCGTATCCAGCATCGCCAGCATTGGCGTTTGACCAACACCTGCGGAAATCAGCGTCACCGGGGTACCCGATTCCACCGCCATAAAGAAATCACCCGCTGGCGCGGCCAGATGAACGATATCACCCACGCTGGCGACGTTATGCAGCCAGCTGGATACCTGACCGCCTTCCTCACGTTTAACCGCAATGCGATAGCCTTTGCCGTCTGGCTTGCGGGTCAGGGAGTACTGGCGAATCTCCTGGTGCGGGAAGCCTTCAGGCTTCAGCCAGACGCCCAGATACTGCCCCGGCTGGTAATCGGCAACTGGCTGGCCGTCCACCGGCTCAAACTCAAAGCTGGTGATCAGTGCGCTGCGCGGGGTTTTCTCAACGATGCGGAAAGCACGCGTGCCTTCCCAGCCGCCATTCTTGCTGGCGTTTTCGCTGTAGATCTGCGCTTCACGGTTGATGAACACGTTTGCCAGCACGCCGTATGCCTTACCCCAGGCATCCAGCACTTCCTGGCCCGGGCTGAACATTTCGTCCAGGGTTGCCAGCAGGTGACTGCCCACGATGTTGTACTGCTCAGGTTTGATCTGGAAGCTGGTGTGCTTCTGGGCGATTTTTTCCACCGCAGGCAGCAGAGCCGGCAGGTTTTCGATGTTGCTGGCATAGGCGGCAATAGCGTTAAACAGCGCTTCGCGCTGATCGCCGTTACGCTGGTTGCTCATGTTGAAAATCTCTTTGAGCTCCGGGTTATGCGCGAACATGCGATCGTAGAAATGAGCGGTCAGTTTAGGACCCGTTTCAACCAGCAGGGGGATTGTGGCTTTCACGGTAGCGATGGTTTGGGCGTCGAGCATAGCAGCTTCCTTCTGATGTTACTTTAATGATGTATTTTAAATGCATCTTATAAAAATAACCCTGCAATGTAAATGGTTCTTTGCATCGTGAAAAATATGCATCACAAAGCTGAAAAGAAATCCGTTGAAAATGGCGAGAGCTTTATTGCTCAAACCCTTGCGTGGCGTGGAGGTAAACGTTTGCGTAAAATCGTTTGTCAAGACCTGTTATCGCAGAACTATTCAGTTATACTGTTGCCCGTCGTCCAACAGGACTGCCTTTTCAGGCCAAAAATTTACTTGTTAGCTGAGTCAGGAGATGCGGATGTTAAAGCGTGAAATGAACATTGCCGATTATGATGCCGAACTGTGGCAGGCTATGGAGCAGGAAAAAGTACGTCAGGAAGAGCACATCGAACTGATCGCCTCCGAAAACTACACCAGCCCGCGCGTGATGCAGGCGCAGGGTTCTCAGCTGACCAACAAATATGCTGAAGGTTATCCGGGCAAGCGCTACTACGGCGGTTGCGAATACGTTGATATCGTTGAGCAACTGGCGATTGACCGTGCGAAAGAACTCTTTGGCGCTGACTACGCGAACGTCCAGCCGCACTCTGGCTCTCAGGCTAACTTCGCTGTTTACACCGCGCTGTTGCAGCCGGGCGATACCGTTCTGGGTATGAACCTGGCGCAGGGCGGCCACCTGACTCACGGCTCTCCGGTTAACTTCTCTGGCAAACTGTACAACATCATCCCTTACGGTATTGATGAGTCCGGTAAAATTGACTACGAAGACATGGCGAAGCAGGCCAAAGAGCACAAGCCGAAGATGATCATCGGTGGCTTCTCTGCTTACTCCGGCATCGTTGACTGGGCAAAAATGCGTGAAATCGCTGACAGCATCGGCGCGTACCTGTTCGTCGACATGGCGCACGTTGCCGGTCTGATTGCCGCTGGCGTTTACCCGAACCCGGTTCCACATGCGCACGTTGTGACCACCACCACCCACAAAACCCTGGCGGGTCCACGCGGTGGCCTGATCCTGGCGAAAGGCGGTGACGAAGAGCTGTACAAAAAGCTGAACTCCGCCGTGTTCCCAAGCGCCCAGGGCGGCCCGCTGATGCACGTTATCGCCGCGAAAGCCGTCGCGCTGAAAGAAGCGATGGAGCCAGAGTTCAAGGTTTATCAGCAGCAGGTTGCTAAAAACGCCAAAGCGATGGTGGAAGTGTTCCTGAACCGTGGTTACAAAGTGGTCTCTGGCGGGACTGAAAACCACCTGTTCCTGCTGGATCTTGTCGACAAGAACCTGACCGGTAAAGAAGCTGACGCAGCCCTCGGCCGCGCCAACATCACCGTGAACAAAAACAGCGTGCCAAACGATCCGAAGAGCCCGTTCGTGACTTCCGGTATCCGTATCGGTTCTCCGGCCGTAACTCGCCGTGGCTTTAAAGAAGCGGAAGTGAAAGAGCTGGCGGGCTGGATGTGTGACGTTCTGGACAACATCAATGACGACGCGGTTATCGAGCGCGTTAAAGGTAAAGTTCTGGACATCTGCGCACGCTTCCCGGTGTACGCATAATTCTCTGCGTTTCAGAACTGAAAAAGGCCGCTCATGCGGCCTTTTTTTATGGGCTAACGTCGGTCGAGGGAGATGGCCCCCGGCCCGGTTATCGCCAGCAAAATAAAGGCGCCAGCGATACTCACATTTTTATAGAAGTTAATCATATTTGGCAGGACCGCATCGCCCGTCATTTCCCAGTAGTGGTGTCCAATCACCGCCGTTCCCAGCGTATAGAAGACAAAGATCACCGCGAGGGGGCGGGTAAAAAAGCCCAGAACGATCAGAATCGCGGCGGGGATTTCCATTACCACCGCAATAATCGCGGCCAGCATGGGCATGGGGGCGCCGAGCGACGTCATGTACTGAACGGTGCCGCTAAACCCCGTTAGCTTGGGATAACCGAAAATAATAAACAGGACCACGATAGCAATGCGGGCAATTAAAAGCAGGAGAGAACGAGAGGATCCGAAATCGAAATAACGTAAGCTGTTCATGGCAAACGACCTCTTCAGGCGATGTCTTATAAACGTAATACAGTTTTACCGCTCTCGCCATACGCTGTACGGCTGGTGATGATGTTAATTTTTAGTTAATTTATAGCGCGCTAACGACTTGCTAAAGTCAGGGATTAACGCCAGACTATCGCCTCCATTTCGGGAGGGATTCATGGTCTTGCATTCCACGCGCTGGCTGGCGCTCAGCTATTTCACCTATTTCTTTAGTTACGGTATTTTTTTGCCTTTCTGGAGCGTCTGGCTCAAGGGAATTGGTCTGACGCCTGAGACCATCGGCATCCTGCTGGGCGCGGGGCTGGTGGCGCGTTTCCTGGGTAGCCTGCTGATTGCGCCCCGCGTCAGCGATCCCTCCTTACTGATTAAAGCGGTGCGAATTCTGGCCCTGCTGACGCTGGTCTTTGCGGCCTGCTTCTGGGTCAGCCACCAGTTTGCCTGGCTGATGGTGGTGATGGTTGGCTTTAATCTGTTCTTCTCCCCGCTGGTGCCGCTGACGGATGCCCTGGCGAACACCTGGCAAAAGCAGATCACCATGGACTATGGCCGCGTGCGCCTGTGGGGATCGATTGCCTTCGTGATTGGCTCTGCGCTGGTCGGGAAACTGGTCAGCCTCTATGACTATCGCGCCATTCTGGCCCTGTTAACGCTCGGCATCGCCTCGATGCTGCTCGGTATGTTGCTGCGTCCGTCGGTGATGCCGCAGGGCGAAAGCCGCCATCAGGAGAGCGCTGGCTGGCC
>NZ_JABMCU010000261.1:0-4959 GCF_013179605.1 Enterobacter sp. CM29
ACATTGAGTGCCACAGCGATAATCAGTCTTTTCATTCTGGGTTCCATCCTGGTAACCTTCAGCATTTTATTAAGTTCATTTTCATCGCGCCTTGGCATACCTATTCTTGTCATTTTCCTGGCTATCGGCATGCTGGCGGGGGTTGACGGAATCGGCGGTATCCCCTTCGATAATTACCCTTTCGCCTATATGGTAAGTAACCTCGCGCTGGCGGTGATCTTGCTGGACGGCGGCATGCGCACCCAGGCAAGTTCGTTTCGCGTTGCCTTAGGTCCGGCGCTGTCTCTGGCTACCGTCGGCGTGCTAATCACCTCCGGCCTGACCGGTATGATGGCAGCCTGGCTGTTTAACCTCGATATGATGGAAGGCCTGCTTATTGGCGCGATTGTCGGCTCTACCGATGCGGCGGCGGTGTTCTCGCTGCTCGGCGGCAAGGGGCTGAACGAGCGCGTTGGCTCCACGCTTGAGATTGAATCCGGCAGCAACGATCCGATGGCGGTGTTCCTGACCATCACCCTGATTGAGATGATCCAGCAGCACGAAACTGGCCTGAGCTGGATGTTCGCCTGGCACATCCTCCAGCAGTTTGGCCTCGGGATTATCATTGGTCTCGGCGGCGGTTACCTGTTACAGCAGACAATCAACCGTATTACGCTGCCTTCCGGCCTTTACCCGCTGCTGGCCCTGAGCGGCGGGATCCTGATCTTTGCCGTCACCACCGCGCTGGACGGCAGCGGTATTCTGGCGGTTTACCTCTGTGGATTCCTGCTGGGCAACCGACCGATTCGTAACCGTTATGCGATACTGCAAAACTTTGACGGGCTGGCCTGGCTGGCACAGATCGCCATGTTCCTGGTGCTGGGCCTGCTGGTGACGCCTTCCGACCTGCTGCCTATCGTCGTGCCAGCGCTGCTTTTGTCGGCCTGGATGATCTTCATCGCCCGTCCGCTGTCGGTGTTTGCCGGGCTGCTGCCGTTCCGCGGGTTTAACCTGCGTGAGCGGATATTTATCAGTTGGGTGGGGCTGCGCGGCGCGGTGCCGATTATCCTGGCGGTTTTCCCGATGATGGCCGGGCTGGACAACGCTCGTCTGTTCTTCAACGTCGCCTTCTTCGTGGTGCTGGTATCGCTGCTGTTCCAGGGGACGTCGCTGGGCTGGGCGGCGAAAAAAGCCAAAGTGGTGGTACCGCCCGTTGGCTGGCCGGTCTCCCGCGTGGGGCTGGATATTCATCCAGACAACCCGTGGGAACAGTTTGTCTATCAGCTAAGCGCCGATAAGTGGTGCGTGGGTGCTTCGCTACGCGATCTGCATATGCCCGCTGAAACGCGCATTGCCGCCCTGTTCCGGGATAACGCCCTGCTTCACCCGACCGGCAGCACGCGGCTGCGAGAGAACGATATCCTCTGCGTGATTGGCCGCGAGCGCGACCTGCCTGCCCTTGGCAAGCTGTTCAGCCAGTCGCCCCCGGTGGCGCTGGATCAGCGTTTCTTCGGCGATTTTATCCTCGAAGCCAGCGCCCGCTTTGCGGATGTGGCGCTGATTTATGGGCTGGAGGGAGGAATGGAGAATCGCGATAACCAGCAAACACTGGGCGAGATTATTCAGCAATTATTAGGGGCTGCACCGGTCGTCGGTGACCAGGTGGAGTTTGCCGGGATGGTCTGGACGGTGGCCGAGAAAGAGGATAACGCGGTGCGCAAAGTCGGCGTAAGGCCGATGGAGGAGGAGGCGGAGTAGCTGCTTTTTTGCCGGGTAGCGCTAACGCTTACCCGGCCTACGTTCGGGCTTTTGTAGGCCGGGTAAGGCGAAGCCGCCACCCGGCACACACACATGTTACACCGTCACAACAGGCACTCTTGACGCCAGCGCGCACATCAGTTCATACCCGACAGTGCCCGCCGCAGCGGCCACATCATCAATTTTAACCTCGTTGCCCCACAGCTCAACCGGTGAGCCGATCCCCGCCTGAGGACATGGCGTCAAATCAATAGCCAACATGTCCATTGAGACGGTGCCTACCGTGCCCGTACGCACGCCATCGACCCACACCGGCGTGCCGCTCGGGGCGATGCGCGGATAACCATCTGCATAGCCCCCCGCCACGATACCGATACGCTGTTCGCCCGCTGCCCGATAGCGGCTGCCATAGCCCACCGTATCGCCCGCTTTCAGGGTTTGCACGCCGATAATTTCGCTTCGTAACGTCATCACCGGCTTCAGGCCGCTGTTGGCGATATCCTGCCACTGACCTGAGGGTGACGCGCCGTACAGCACGATCCCCGGGCGCACCCAGTTGTAATGCGCCTCGGGATGCCAGAGCGTTGCCGCTGAGTTCGACAGCGAGCGCGGACAGTCCAGCCCTTCTGCCGCCTGCTCAATGCGGACCATGGCATCGGCAATGCCGTCCGGCTTTTCCGCATCGGCAAAATGCGCCATCAGCGTCATCTCACCGACGTTTTTCAGCGCACGAAGCTGCTGCCAGACCGTGTGCACGCGTTCAGGCTGGAAGCCCAGACGATTCATACCGCTGTTCACTTTGAGATAGATATCCAGCGGGGCATGCAGCTTCGCGTCCTGAATGGCCTTGATCTGCCAGTTACTGTGAACGCTGGTCGTCAGGCGGTACTTATCCAGCAGAGGCAGATCTTGCGCATGGAAGAATCCTTCCAGCAGCAGGATCGGTCCTTTCCAGCCGCGCTCACGCAGCAGGATGGCCTCTTCCAGATTCAGTAAGGCAAAACCGTCGGTGGCGCCGAGCGCACTCCAGATACGGTCGATACCATGACCGTAGGCGTTGGCTTTCACCACCGACCAGACACGAGAACCCGGCGCAGCACGACGAACAATTTGCAGGTTATCCTTCAGCGCCTGCAAATCCAGCTGGGCCAGAATGGGACGGGACATGACGACTCCTTAATTATGCGCGCCGTGCAGGTGTTGTGGACGCGAGGGGGTAAACCCTGATTGATAGCGTGCGGCGCTTAAATCGTCAAACGGAATTGCCGGCGTCCGCCCGGAAATCAGGTCGCTAAGCAGCTGGCCCGAACCGCAGGCCATGGTCCAGCCAAGCGTACCGTGGCCGGTATTTGTCCACAGATTTTTGTAAGGCGTACGGCCCACAATCGGCGTGCCGTCCGGGGTCATTGGACGCAGGCCGGTCCAGAACGTCGCCTGCTCAATGAAACCGCCGCGCGGGAAGAGATCGCCGACGACCATCTCCAGCGTTTCACGACGTGGTTTGAGCAGTTCGGTATTGAAGCCCACGATTTCCGCCATGCCGCCGACGCGGATCCGGTTATCGAAACGGGTGATGGCGATTTTGTAGGTTTCATCAAGAATGGTTGATACTGGCGCGCCGCTGTCCTCTTTCACGGGAATGGTCAGGGAGTAGCCTTTCAGCGGATAGACCGGGATATCCAGGATCCCTTTCAGCATCGCGGTAGAATAGGATCCGAACGCCATCACGTAAGCATCGGCTTTGATCACCTCTTCTCCACACTTCACGCCGTAAATCTTCTCCCCTTCCGACAGCAGCTTGTCGACAGAAGTATTGAAGCGGAATTTCACCCCGGCCTGCTCACACATGCGCGCCAGACGCTGGGTGAAAAGCTGGCAGTCGCCGGTTTCATCGTTCGGTAAACGCAGACCGCCCGTCAGCTTGTGCGCGACCTCGGCAAGTGCTGGCTCCACCTGGGCAAGTTGGCTGGCTTCCAGCAGCTGATAGGGTACGCCCGCATCTTCAAGCACGGCGATATCGCGGGTCGCGTTTTCATACTGTTGCGCGGTACGGAACAGCTGAAGTGTGCCGCCCTGGCGCCCTTCATATTCGATCCCCGTTGAGGAACGCAGCGCTTTCAGGCAATCGCGGCTGTATTCTGCGAGGCGCACCATGCGCCCTTTGTTTTCCATGTAGTGGCGGGTATCGCAGTTGCGCAGCATCTGCCACATCCACTTAAGCTGGAACTGTGTGCCGTCAAGGCTTATCGCCAGCGGCGCATGTCGCTGAAACATCCATTTGATCGCCTTCAGCGGAACGCCCGGGGCCGCCCACGGCGCAGCGTAGCCCGGGGAGATCTGCCCCGCATTCGCCGCACTGGTTTCCAGCGCCGGACCGGATTCGCGATCGATAACGGTAACCTCATGTCCCGCCTGACTTAAATACCAGGCGCTGGTTACGCCAACGACACCACTTCCCAGTATGACAACACGCATAGCCACTCCATTATGAGCAAAAGAACAATCATCTAATTACAGATTGATAACCTAGCTGAAAATATTATTCAACATATGACTTTTTTATGGTGACTCAACTCACATATCCCGCTGTATCAGGGGATGGCGCTTATTTGGGATCTCCTGCTGCGCGTTATTTTTAACCAGTAGAAAATTCTGCGATCACCGCTTTTTTTGCCGTATCGAAAACGGGAAATCGCAAAGAAAAAATTTCTGCGCCCCGCGTATTTGAATGGGGTGATCTATGCTTGAAAGGAGGCTCTCCAGTCAGAGAGAGCGACCAACAACGAGGGCGCGCTAATGGCTACACTAGATTCCATGTCAAGGGACAGCACCCGTCTGAGCGATGGACCCGACTGGACCTTCGAGTTGCTGGATGTCTACCTGGCGGAGATCGACCGGGTGGCCAAACTCTATCGTCTGGACACCTATCCCCATCAGATTGAAGTCATCACCTCGGAACAGATGATGGACGCTTACTCCAGCGTCGGGATGCCGATTAACTATCCGCACTGGTCGTTTGGTAAAAAATTCATTGAAACGGAGCGACTGTATAAGCACGGACAGCAGGGGCTGGCGTATGAAATCGTTATTAACTCTAACCCGTGTATTGCCTATCTGATGGAGGAGAACACCATTACCATGCAGGCGCTGGTGATGGCGCACGCTTGCTATGGACATAACTCGTTCTTCAAAAATAACTATCTGTTCCGCAGCTGGACGGAC
>NZ_JABMCU010000262.1:0-4951 GCF_013179605.1 Enterobacter sp. CM29
GCTTTACCCTGGCAGACCATATGGAAGTTTCTGGCGCGACGTTCACTAACGGGCTGCTGAATATTGACCTCACCCGTAACGTGCCGGAAGCTATCGCGCCGCAGCGCATCGCCATTAGCGACAGGCCGGCGTTAAACAGTTAACAAACCCGCCGAAACTGTAGGTCGGGTTAGGCGCAGCCGCCACCCGACAACGCTCACAGACCGCACAAGGCCCTGCCCCAGCAGGGCTTTTTTGTGCGCCATCACCCATACAACCGCCGCCAGCTCTGAGAGAATCCCTGTTATAACTAAGGTTATACACAGGATGTGGAACATGAGTGATATCGCGTTAACCGTCAGCGTGTTGGCCCTTGTCGCGGTAGTGGGGCTATGGCTGGGGAATATCAAAATCCGCGGCGTCGGGTTTGGGATTGGCGGGGTGCTTTTCGGCGGGATTTTTGTCGGCCATTTTGCCGACCAGCTTGGGTGGGTGCTCAGCGCCGATATGCTGCATTTCATCCAGGAGTTCGGCCTGATCCTCTTTGTGTATACCATCGGTATTCAGGTGGGGCCGGGCTTCTTCGCTTCCCTGCGCGTCTCCGGTTTACGCCTTAATCTCTTTGCCTTCGGCATCGTCGTGATGGGTGGGCTGGTCACCGCCATTCTGCACAAACTCTTCGCTATTCCGCTGCCCGTCGTGCTGGGCATCTTCTCCGGCGCCGTAACCAATACGCCCGCGCTCGGGGCGGGCCAGCAAATTCTGCGCGATCTGGGTATCCCTGCTGATGTCGTCGATCAGATGGGGATGAGCTACGCCATGGCCTATCCGTTTGGCATTTGCGGTATTTTGCTCTCCATGTGGCTGGTGCGCGTGCTGTTCCGCATTAACGTCGAGCAGGAGGCGAAAGAGCATGAAAGCACGCTGACCAACGGCCATGCGCTTATTAAAACCATCAACATTCGCGTCGAAAACCCCAACCTGAATAATATGGCGATACAGGATGTCCCCATTCTGAACAGCGCGACCATTATCTGTTCACGCCTGAAACGTGACGACACGCTGATGGTGCCTTCACCTGACACCCTCATTCAACACGGCGATCTCCTGCATCTGGTAGGGCAACCGGCGGATTTAAACAATGCCCGGCTGGTGATTGGTCAGGAGGTGGATACCTCGCTCTCAACCCGTGGAACGGACATGCGCGTGGAGCGCGTGGTAGTGACCAATGAGAAGGTTCTGGGCAAGAAAATACGCGATTTGCAGGTTAAAGAGCGTTATGACGTGGTGATCTCCCGGCTTAACCGCGCCGGTGTCGAGCTGGTGGCCAGCCAGGATGCCAGCCTGCAATTCGGTGATATTCTCAACCTCGTCGGGCGTCCTTCATCCATTGATGCCGTAGCGAACATGGTGGGCAACGCCCAGCAAAAACTCCAGCAGGTGCAGATGCTGCCGGTCTTTATCGGCGTCGGGCTTGGCGTCATGCTTGGCTCCATCCCCCTGTACGTGCCCGGCTTCCCGGTAGCACTGAAGCTGGGGCTGGCAGGCGGGCCGCTCATTATGGCGCTGATCCTCGGGCGTATCGGCTCCATCGGTAAGCTCTACTGGTTTATGCCGCCGAGCGCTAACCTGGCGCTGCGGGAGTTGGGCATCGTGCTGTTTCTGGCGGTGGTGGGACTGAAATCCGGCGGCGATTTTGTCGATACCCTGGTTAACGGCGAAGGGATGAGCTGGGTAGGCTACGGCATATTCATTACCGCCATCCCGCTGATAACGGTCGGATTACTGGCGCGTATGTTCGCTAAAATGAACTATCTCACGCTGTGCGGCATGCTGGCCGGTTCCATGACCGATCCGCCCGCCCTGGCGTTCGCCAATAACCTGCACGCCACCAGCGGCGCGGCGGCGTTGTCCTACGCCACGGTCTATCCGCTGGTGATGTTTTTGCGCATTATCACCCCGCAACTACTGGCGGTGCTGTTCTGGGGGATGGGCTAATAAGTCTTCCGGGTGGATACGCCGCAGATGGTAGTCCACCTGGTAATCGCTGGTGTTCCGGAACATCACGGAATAGTTGAGGAACTCGCCGCTGTCGCTGTAGGAAAGAGAGGTGATGCGCAGCAGCGGCGTCTGTTCCGGCAGATTCATATAACCGGCCAGCTGTTTATCTGCCAGCACTGGCGTCAGGCTCTCGTAGTTGCCGCTAATGGTGATCCCGCACTCCTTCTCGATGTAATCAAACTTAGACCCTTCGAGATGCGCCAGGGAAAGATTGCGGAACAGCTTCACCGGCATAAAGCTGTCCTCCAGCATCAGCGGTTTTCCGTCCACGTAACGCACCCGCCTTGAAAAATAGATCCGCTCATCAACCTGAATCCGCAGCTGGCTGGCGATGGCGGGCGGCGCGGGCATCACTTCAAACTGCAACACCTTGCTCTGCACTTCTTTCCCCTGCTGGCGCAGTACCTCCACCAGCCCGGTCAGGTTAGTCGTTTCATGATGAACGTCTTTGCGCGCCACGAACGTCCCGCTGCCGTGTCGACGTTCAACCAGCCCCCAGCTTACCAGCAGATCCAATGCCTTGCGGATGGTCATCCGGGCTACGCCAAACTCCTTTGCCAGCGCTTTTTCGCCGGGTAACGGGCTGCCAATGTTGTAGTCCGACGAATTGAGCCGTAGCCGCAATCTGTCGGCAATAGATTTGTAGATCACCTGTAGACCTCTGCTCGCCCGTTATGGCGTGGATTACGTCTTAACTTGTCCATATTTGCTATCAAAAGTAGACCTGATTGGTCAAATTAAAACCATGAATGCGATCACGAATCGCAGCGGCACGCCATGTTCCCGCATCAGTAACTTCTTATGCTCACCTCAGGCCAGTAAAAAATCATAAAGGCCTCTACCCCTACAGGTTGTTTCATGAGGATTTAAAAATGCTCAGTCAAATACAACGTTTTGGCGGCGCCATGTTCACCCCGGTTTTACTGTTTCCCTTTGCCGGGATCGTGGTCGGGATCGCCATCATGCTTCGCAACCCGCTGTTTGTCGGCGAAGCTTTAACGGCCCCCGATCATCTGTTCGCGCAGATTGTTCACATCATCGAAGAGGGCGGCTGGGCGGTGTTCCGCAATATGCCGCTGATTTTTGCTGTCGGCTTACCGATTGGCCTGGCAAAGCAGGCGCAGGGCCGCGCCTGTCTGGCGGTGCTGATTAGCTTTCTGACCTGGAACTACTTTATCAACGCGATGGGGATGACCTGGGGTCACTTCTTTGGCGTCGACTTCTCTGCTGAACCCACTGCTGGCAGCGGGCTGGCGATGATTGCCGGAATCAAAACGCTTGATACCAGCATCATCGGGGCGATTATCATTTCCGGGCTCGTCACCGCCATCCACAACCGATTTTTCGAAAAGCCGTTGCCAGTCTTCCTGGGGATTTTCCAGGGTACCTCGTTTGTCGTTATCCTCGCGTTCTTCGTGATGATCCCCTGCGCCTGGCTGACGCTGCTGGGCTGGCCGAAAGTGCAGATGGGCATTGAGTCCCTGCAGGCGTTCCTGCGCTCTGCCGGTGCGCTCGGCGTATGGGTCTATACCTTCCTGGAACGCATTCTGATCCCAACCGGATTGCACCACTTTGTCTACGGTCCGTTTATCTTCGGCCCGGCGGCGGTAGAGGGCGGCATTCAGGTTTACTGGGCGCAGCACCTGCAGGAATTCAGCCAGAGCACTGTGCCGCTGAAAACACTGTTCCCTGAAGGCGGCTTCGCCCTGCACGGCAATTCGAAAGTGTTTGGCTCGGTCGGGATTGCGCTGGCGATCTGGTACACCGCGTCGCCGGAAAACCGCGTCAAGGTTGCGGGGCTGCTGGTTCCGGCCACGCTTACCGCCGTGCTGGTGGGTATTACCGAACCGCTGGAGTTCACCTTCCTGTTTATCTCGCCGTTGCTGTTTGCTATCCACGCCGTGCTGGCCGCAACGATGGCGACGGTGATGTATACCTTCGGGGTGGTGGGGAACATGGGGGGCGGTCTGCTGGACCAGTTCCTGCCGCAAAACTGGATCCCGATGTTCCATAACCACGCCTCGACGGTATTCACCCAGATTGGCATCGGCCTCTGCTTCACCGCTCTCTATTTCGTGGTCTTCAGGACGCTTATCGAACGTCTGAATCTAAAAACGCCGGGCCGGGAAGAGAGCGAAATCAAGCTCTACAGCAAGGCCGACTATAAGGCGGCGCGTGGGCAAACCACCGCCCCGGCAGCAGCCAGCCAGCAGGTCGGACAGGCCGCTGGGTTCTTACAGGCGCTCGGCGGCGCAGCAAATATCGAAAGTATCAATAACTGCGCCACCCGCCTGCGTATCGCCCTGGTGGATATGACGAAAACCCAAAGCGACGACGTCTTCAAAGCCCTGGGCGCACACGGTGTGGTGCGACGCGGCAACGGCATTCAGGTGATTGTCGGTCTGCACGTTCCTCAGGTGCGCGACCAGCTGGAATCGCTGATGAAAACCCCTTTAACAAACGAACAAACCACTCTGACAGAGGCTATATCATGAAAAAATTCTCAGTTGTTATTGCAGGCGGCGGCAGTACATTCACGCCTGGTATCGTCCTGATGCTGTTAGCCAACCGTGACCGTTTCCCGCTGCGTGCGCTGAAGTTCTATGACAATGACGGAGCACGTCAGGAGGTTATCGCGGAGGCGTGCAAAATCATCCTCAGGGAGCAGGCGCCTGAGATTGAATTTAGTTACACCACCGATCCTGAAGCGGCCTTTACCGATGTGGATTTCGTGATGGCGCATATTCGCGTTGGCAAATATCCCATGCGTGAAAAGGATGAAAAAATCCCGCTGCGCCACGGCGTGCTGGGCCAGGAAACGTGCGGGCCGGGCGGCATCTCCTACGGCATGCGCTCCATCGGCGGCGTGCTTGAGCTGGTAGATTATATGGAGCAGTACTCCCCGAAAGCG
>NZ_JABMCU010000263.1:0-4848 GCF_013179605.1 Enterobacter sp. CM29
CACAATGGAGGGCCCGGCGGGCAGACTCACTGCCCAGGAAAGGCTTAAGCCCAGCCACGCGCAAAAAATACCGCTGATACCCGCCATCAGAAGTAACCCTGGCAGGGTGCGCACCCAGCAGCGTGCCGCCACGGCGGGCAACATCATCAGCCCGACGGCCATCAACGTGCCGAGCACCTGAAAACCGGCCACCAGGTTGAGCACCAGCAGCGCCAGAAACAGACCGTGTAACATCCCGGGCAGCCAGCGCGCGTTCACCTGCAACCACGCGGTATCGAACGCTTCGCTGACCAGCCCACGATAAAAAATCGCCAGCGTGAGGAGCGTGAACATGCAAACGCCCGTCACGAACAGGGCTGACGCGCTATCCACGGCGAGAATGGAGCCAAACAGAAGATGAAGCAGATCGACATTTGAACCGCGCAGCGACACCAGCGTGACGCCCAGCGCCAGGGAACCCAGGTAAAACCCCGCGAAGCTGGCATCCTCTTTAAGGGGCGTGCGGCGGCTGACCAGCCCGGCCACCAGCGCAACGGCGATCCCGGCAATAAACCCGCCGACAGTCATTGCCAGAAGCGACATACCGCTGAGCAGATAGCCCACCGCGACACCCGGCAAAATGGCATGAGAAAGGGCGTCCCCCATCAGGCTCATCCGACGCAGCTGAAGGAATACCCCCAGCGCCGTGGTGCTGACGGAGAGCGCCAGGCAAACCACCAGTGCACGGCGCATAAAGCCGTACTCAATAAACGGCTGGAAGAATGTATGCCAGATCATGCCACCCTCACCCGCTCGGTTTTCCATTGGGGACTATCAGCGTCCAGACGTAACGTCTGCGGGAAGTGACGTGCTACGCGCTCGCTGTCATGTAGTACCGCCAGCAGGGTCTGCCCCTGCATATACATCTCCAGCATCAGATCCATCAGCACGTTGCAGGTCGCTTCATCAACGCCGGTGAAGGGTTCGTCCAGCATCACCAGCGGTGCCTGCTGCACTAAAACGCGGGCAAACAGCATGCGCTGGAATTGCCCGCCGGAGAGTTCATCGATGGTGGATAACGCCATGGACGCCAGCCCCACGCGCTCAAGCGCGCCGGCAATGCGCATGCGGGTATCCCGACGAAAACCGGCAAATAGCGAGATTTCTGGCCAGCAGCCCATGCTCACCACGTCCTGCACGGTCAGAGGAAATTGCGCCTCCAGCGCGTGACGCTGCGCCAGCCAGCCCACCACCGGACGTCTCCCCTGCCAGCGAAACGTACCGCTGACGGGCGGAAGAAAGCCAGCGAGCGTTTTCAGCAGCGTGGATTTGCCGCAGCCGTTGGCCCCGACGATGGCGGTCATGCTCCCGCGTTCAATCACGCCGGACAGTGCGCGCGTAACGGGCTGGCGATCGTAACCCGCCACCAGGTCGTTCATCACGATCATGGCAACGCCACCGCCCAGCGCACGGCCAGGCCGAGAAACAGAATGAGCATCAGCGCCAGCAGCAGACGAACCGGGGATGAGAGAGAAAACAGGGACATGGATATCTCAATTAAAAATTATGTTATAACATAACAATAATGAAAGACGATTAAGATGTAAACGGCGGGAGTGAAATGGGAATGTGGCGAAATGTTTCTGCGGGAAACAGGTGCGGGCGGGTGCCCTCACCCCAGCCCTCTCCCACAGGGAGAGGGAGGCATAAGGGGACTTACTGGCTAAACGGTGACGCTGCCGGCACACGCGCCTGAGACACCGCCAGCCCCAGCTGCCACACCGCCATCGCATAGTGCGTGCTGTGGTTGTAGCGGGTAATGGTGTAGAAGTTCGGCAGTCCGAACCAGTACTGATAACCGGTTCCGACATCCAGGCGCAGCAGACTCACCTGGTCAACATTGCCCAGCGGCTGCGACGGCGTTAAGCCTGCCGCTGCAAGCTGCGCCACGCTGTATTTGGTTTTAAATCCGTTTTCCAGACCAAACGCTTCGCCGTTCGCCTGTACCGCCACCTGGCCGCCCGGCGTCCAGCCGTGCGCTTTGAAGTAGTTGGCCACGCTGCCAATGGCGTCTTCGGGATCCCACAGGTTGATGTGACCATCCCCGTTAAAATCTACCGCGTACTGCTTATAGGAGGACGGCATAAACTGGCCGTAGCCCATCGCACCGGCGAACGACCCTTTCAGATCTAACGGATCGTCCTGTTCGTCTCGCGCCATCAGCAGGAAGGTTTCCAGTTCAGAGGAGAAATACTCGGCGCGGCGCGGGTAGTTGAAGGAGAGCGTCGCCAGCGCATCGAGGATGCGGGTTTTACCCATAATGCGTCCCCAGCGGGTCTCAACCCCAATAATACCGACGATGATCTCCGGCGGCACGCCATAGACCTGCCACGCGCGGTTCAGGGCGTCTTCATACTGATTCCAGAACACCACGCCATTTTGCACGTTGTCCGGGGTAATAAACTGTTTGCGATAGCGCAGCCACGCCCCGTTTGGCCCGGTCGGCACCTGGGCCGTCGGCGCCTGCCTGTCCATCAGGCGCAGCACGTAGTCCAGACGCTTCGCCTGAGACAAAATGGCATGCAGCTGCTGGCGATCAAAACCGTGCTTGCTCACCATTTTATCGATGAACTGTTCGGCCGCAGGGTTATTCGCGAAGTCGCCGCCCATCTGCATCATATTGTGCTGCGGCTCAAGCAGGAACCCGCCGGAAGGCGCGCCCGCCGTTTGTTGAACAGCTTCAGTCCTGGGTTTGCTACTACAGGCGGACAGGAGAATAAGCGCAGGTAACAGCGCTGCATAACGACGCTTGAACATGTGGCATCCATTTAACGAGTTCGGTAAGAACCCAGTATGGTAAAGCATCCGCAACACCTCAAGGAAGCGGTACACACCTCCCCAACGCAAATCCGCGCTTTTTTCCATCGAAAATCATTCGCCCCACCAATTATCTTTCAAATTAATCCATTTTTCTTTCATTGTGAGATCTAATTAACACTTTAAAAGCTTTCAATTTGATTATTATTAGCCCCGAACAGACAAAAACAAACGCCCTACAGGAGAGAAGAATGATAGAAACCATTACCCACGGCGCCGAGTGGTTCATCGGGCTTTTTCAGAAAGGCGGCGAGGTATTCACCGGCATGGTGACCGGGATCCTGCCCCTGCTGATCAGCCTGCTGGTAATCATGAACGCGCTGATTAACTTTATCGGCCAGCAGCGTATTGAACGCTTCGCCCAGCGCTGCGCCGGAAACCCGCTGTCCCGCTACCTGATCCTGCCCTTCATCGGCACCTTTGTGTTCTGCAACCCGATGACCTTAAGCCTCGGCCGCTTTATGCCAGAGAAGTACAAGCCGAGCTATTACGCCGCCGCCTCCTACAGTTGCCATTCCATGAACGGCCTGTTCCCGCACATCAACCCCGGCGAGCTGTTCGTTTATCTCGGGATCGCCAGCGGCCTTACCACGCTTGGCCTGCCGCTCGGCCCGCTGGCGGTGAGCTACCTGCTGGTCGGTCTGGTCACCAACTTCTTCCGCGGCTGGGTGACGGATCTCACCACCGCCATTTTTGAGAAAAAAATGGGCATCCAGCTTGAACAGAAAGTCCATCTTTCAGGAGCTACAGCATGAACCGGATCCGCATTGAGAAAGGCACGGGCGGCTGGGGCGGCCCGCTGGAGTTCGACGCCACCGAAGGCAAAAAGATTGTGTACATCACCGCGGGCACGCGCCCGGCGATCGTCGACAGGCTGCACGAGCTGACGGGCTGGGAAGCGGTCGACGGCTTCAAGGAAGGGGAACCGCCGGAAGCGGAAATCGGCGTGGCGGTGATCGACTGCGGCGGCACGCTGCGCTGCGGCATCTATCCGAAGCGCCGCATTCCGACGGTAAATATTCACTCCACCGGGAAATCCGGCCCGCTGGCGCAGTACATCCTTGAGGATATTTATGTCTCTGGGGTGAAGGAGGACAACATCACGCTGGTGAATGGCACATCCGCGCCGCAAAAAGCGGCCCCGCGCGAGTACGACACCAGCAAAAAAATCACCGAGCAGAGCGATGGCCTGCTGGCGAAGGTCGGGATGGGGATGGGGTCCGCCGTGGCGGTGCTGTTCCAGTCCGGGCGCGACACCATCGACACGGTGCTGAAAACCATTCTGCCGTTTATGGCGTTCGTCTCGGCGCTGATCGGTATCATCATGGCCTCCGGCCTCGGCGACTGGATTGCCCACGGCCTCGCCCCGCTCGCCAGCCACCCGCTCGGCCTGGTGACGCTGGCGCTGATCTGCTCCTTCCCGCTGCTGTCGCCGTTTCTCGGCCCGGGCGCGGTGATTGCCCAGGTCATCGGCGTGCTGATTGGCGTACAGATTGGTCTGGGCAACATTCCCCCGCACCTCGCTCTGCCAGCCCTTTTTGCCATTAACGCTCAGGCGGCGTGCGACTTCATCCCCGTCGGGCTGTCGCTGGCCGAAGCACGTCAGGACACCGTGCGCGTGGGCGTCCCCTCCGTGCTGGTGAGCCGCTTCCTGACGGGCGCGCCAACGGTGCTGATTGCCTGGTTTGTCTCCGGCTTTATTTATCAATAAGAGGTTCCTGCCATGACCGTGATTTACCAGACCACCATTACCCGCATCGGCCTGAGCGCGGCCGATGCGCTGAGCGACCAGATGCTGATCACCTTCCGCGAAGGGGCGCCTGCGGATATCGAAGAGTTTTGCTTTATCCACTGCCACGGCGAGCTAAACGGCGAGCTGAAGGCCGGGAGCCAGCTTGAGCTGGGCGAGGCGCGCTATGCCGTGACCGCTGTCGGCGACGTCGCTGAACAAAACCTGCGCGAGCTGGGGCACATCACCCTGCGTTTTGACGG
>NZ_JABMCU010000264.1:0-4790 GCF_013179605.1 Enterobacter sp. CM29
TTTCGGTGATGTCCCGGAGGGATTTATCCCGCTGTGGATAGCAGACATGGATTTCACCTCGCCACCCGCCGTGATTGAAGGCTTTCAGCGCATCGTGGAGCATGGCACCTTCGGTTACACCTGGTGCTTCGACGAATTCTACGATGTGGTCATCGCCTTCCAGCGCACCCGTCATCAGGTTGAGGTGCATAAGTCATGGATCACCCTGACCTACGGCACCGTTTCTACGCTGCACTATACGGTTCAGGCGTTCTGCAATCCCGGCGACTGCGTGATGATGAACACCCCGGTGTATGACCCGTTTGCGATGGCGACACAGCGACAGGGCGTGCGGGTGCTTGCAAATCCGCTGAGCGTGAAGGAAAACCGCTATCAGCTGGATTTTAATCTGATTGAAGTTCAGCTCAAAACTCACCGTCCAAAACTGTGGTTTTTCTGCTCGCCGCATAACCCCTCGGGCCGCATCTGGCGCGCGGATGAGATACGCCAGGTGTCCGATCTCTGTAAGCGCTACGGCACGATTCTGGTGGTTGATGAGGTTCACGCCGAGCACATTCTGGACGGTACATTCGTCAGCTGTCTGACTTCGGGCTGTGCCGCCCAGGACAACCTGATTGTGCTGACCTCCCCCAATAAAGCCTTCAACCTTGGCGGGCTAAAAACATCTTACTCAATGATTCCAGACGATTCGCTGCGCCAGCGTTTCCGCCAGCAGTTGGAGAAGAACTCCATTACCTCGCCGAATATCTTCGGCGTGTGGGGGATTATTCTGGCCTATCGGCAAGGTCTGCCATGGCTCGACGCGCTGAATGGTTATCTGCGCGGCAATGCCCGCTACCTTGCAGATGCCATCCAGACCCACTTCCCTGCATGGAAGATGATGAACCCGGAGTCGTCGTATCTCGCCTGGATAGACGTCAGTGCGGACGATCGCAGTGCGACGGCGCTAACCCAACATTTCGCCAAACAGGCTGGCGTGGTCATCGAAGATGGCAGCCACTACGTACAAAACGGCGAAAACTACCTGCGTATTAACTTCGGCACCCAGCGCTACTGGCTGGAACAGTCCATCAACCGAATGCTGAAGCATTACTGATAAGGATCTTACCCCGATGAAAACAAGGCTCACTCTCTCACTGCTGGCTCTCTGTGTTTCTCATGGCGCGGCAGCAGCAAACTACGCGCTCAGTAACAACAATATTGCCCTTTCGTTTGATGATGCAAATGCAACGGTAGTAGTAACGGACAGCAAGGCTAACCATCCGCTCACGCCACAGGAGTTGTTCTTTCTGACGCTGCCGGATGAAACAAAAATCCACACCGCTGATTTCAAAATCAAGCACGTCGAAAAGCAGGGCAACGCGATAGTCATCGACTTTACGCATCCGGATTTTAACGTAACGGTGAAACTGAACCTGGTGAAGGGAAAATACGCCAGCATCGGCTACACCATCGCCGCCGTCGGGCAGCCGCGGGACGTAGCGAAAATGACCTTCTTCCCGACGAAGAAGCAGTCTCAGGCACCTTACGTTGACGGGGCGATTAACAGCTCGCCAATCGTGGCCGACTCGTTCTTCATCCTGCCAGACAAACCGATTGTGAATACTTACGCTTATGAAGCCACCACGAACCTCAACGTGGAGCTGAAAACGCCAATTCTGCCTGAGACACCGGTCAGTTTTACCACCTGGTTCGGCACTTTCCCGGAAACTAATCAGCTGCGGCGCAGCGTAAACCAGTTTATCGATGCCGTGCGCCCGCGGCCTTATAAGCCTTATCTGCACTACAACAGCTGGATGGACATCGGCTTCTTTACTCCTTACTCCGAGCAGGATGTCATTGGACGAATGGACGAATGGAATAAAGAATTTATTGCCGGACGCGGGGTGGCGCTGGACGCGTTCCTGCTGGACGATGGCTGGGACGATCGCACCGGACGCTGGCTGTTTGGCCCGGCATTCAGCAACGGTTTTGGCAAAGTCAGGGAAAAAGCCGATAGCCTGCATAGCTCGGTTGGGCTGTGGCTTTCACCGTGGGGCGGTTACAACAAGCCGCGCGATATTCGCGTCTCGCATGCAAAAGAGTATGGTTTCGAAACCGTAGATGGCAAGCTGGCGCTGTCGGGGCCGAACTACTTTAAAAACTTTAACGATCAGATCATTAAGCTGATCAAAAACGAGCACATTACCTCGTTCAAGCTCGACGGAATGGGTAACGCCAATTCGCATATCAAGGGCAGCCCATTTGCATCGGATTTTGACGCGTCCATTGCCCTGCTGCACAACATGCGCAGCGCAAACCCGAACCTGTTTATCAACCTGACCACCGGGACCGACGCGAGCCCGTCCTGGCTGTTCTATGCTGATTCAATCTGGCGTCAGGGCGATGATATCAACCTGTACGGTCCCGGCACGCCAGTGCAGCAGTGGATGACCTACCGGGATGCCGAAACTTATCGCTCCATCGTACGCAAAGGTCCGCTGTTCCCGCTGAATTCACTGATGTACCACGGGATCGTCAGCGCAGAGAACGCTTACTATGGACTGGAGAAAGTACAAACGGACGGTGATTTTGCCGATCAGGTCTGGAGCTACTTCGCGACCGGAACTCAACTTCAGGAGCTGTACATCACGCCGTCCATGCTTAACAAGGCGAAGTGGGACACCCTGGCACAGGCGGCGAAGTGGTCGCGTGAGAATGCCAGCGTGCTGGTGGATACGCACTGGATTGGCGGTGACCCAACTTCGCTTGAGGTTTACGGCTGGGCCTCATGGAGTAAAGACACAGCGATTTTTGGTTTACGCAACCCGTCGGATAAGCCGCAACGTTACTACCTGGATTTAACCAAAGATTTTGAGATCCCGGCAGGAGAGCGCTCGCAGTTTACCCTGAAAGCCGTGTACGGCAGTAATTCAACCGTACCAGAGGAGTATAAAAACGCTGTGGTGATTACGCTGCAACCGCTGGAAACGCTGGTGTTTGAGGCGATTCCGGGAAAATAGTGAGGCTTTGACACGGTGTAGGCCGGGTAAGGCGAAGCCGCCACCCGGCAAAACAGGCGGCAGGGGCTTACTCCCCCTGCTGCTCCAGCGCATATTTATACAGCGCATTTTTCTTCACGCCGTGGATCTCCGCCGCCAGCGCCGCCGCTTTTTTCAGGGGCAGTTCAGCCTGTAGCAGGGTCAGCGTACGCAGCGCATCGGCAGGCAGGGCGTCTTCCTGCGCTTTATGCCCTTCGACAATCAGCACCATTTCGCCCTTGCGGCGGTTCTCATCCTCTTTCACCCACGCCAGCAGTTCGCCAACCGGCGCGCCGTGAATGGTTTCCCAGGTTTTGGTCAGCTCGCGCGCCAGCACCACGTAGCGGGATTCGCCCCAGACGGTAACCATATCCTCCAGGCTTTCCAGCAGGCGGTGGGTTGATTCGTAAAAAATCAGGGTACGCGGCTCTGCTTCCAGATCCTTTAACACGTCGCGACGGCCTTTGGATTTAGCAGGCAGGAAACCTTCGTAGCAGAAACGATCGGACGGCAGGCCCGCCGCACTTAATGCGGCAATAGCAGCACACGGCCCCGGCAGCGGCACAACGCGGATCCCTGCTTCACGGCAGGTGCGCACCAGATGGTAACCCGGATCGTTGATAAGCGGCGTACCCGCATCGGAGACCAGCGCGATGTTCTGCCCTTCTTTCAGCTTCGCCACCAGCGTTTCGGCTTTTTGTTGCTCATTGTGATCGTGCAGGGCAAACAAACGGGCGTTAATGGCAAAGTGCTGCAGCAGTAAACCGGTATGACGGGTGTCTTCAGCAGCAATTAAATCAACAGCTTGCAATACAGTGAGTGCACGTTGGGTAATATCAGACAAATTCCCGATAGGAGTAGGTACAATATAAAGCTGGCCTTGAGAATTATCTGCCGTTTCGTGTTGTTTCATTGTTTCGTCCGTATTGCCGATTTAATATTGAGCATTGCGTAAAAAAATCACTGGATACAGTATGGTACCGTTAACGTTTCTTCGAAAAAAAGCCGCGCACAGCGTGCCCCTCCTGCTGGCAGCCCTGATCTTTACCGGCTGCGGCACCCAGGCACCCGACCAGAGCACTGCTCATATGCAGGGATCCGCTCAGGCTGATTCTGGCTTTTATCTGCAACAAATGTCGCAGAGTTCAAATGATACCAGGATCAACTGGCAATTACTCGCCATTCGTGCACTGCTGAAGGAAGGAAAAACCCAGCAGGCCGCCGAGCTGTTCAGCCAGCTGCCGCAGGATCTTAACGACACTCAGCGCCATGAGCAGACGCTGCTGTCGGCAGAACTGAAGGTCGCGCAGAAAGATTTCGACGGCGCGAAGAAGATCCTCGGCACTATCGAACTGAGCGCGCTGGATAAGAATCAGCAGGCCCGTTTCTGGCAGGCCGGTATCACCGCTGAGCAGGGTCGCCCCTCCCTGACGCTTCTCCGCGCGCTGATTGCCCAGGAGCCTCTGCTTGCGGGTGCGGACAAGCAGAAAAATATTGACGCAACCTGGCAGGCACTCGCCTCCATGACCCAGGATCAGGCCAGAGCGCTGGTGATCAACGCCGATGAAAATGTCCTGCAAGGCTGGCTGGATCTGCAACAGATGTGGTTCAACAACCGCAGCGATCCGAACATGCTGAAAGCCGGCATTACCGACTGGCAAAAGCGCTACCCGCAAAACCCGGGAGCAAAAATGCTGCCAACGCAGCTGGTGAACGTGCAAAACTTTAAGCCCGCCTCCACCAGCAAAATCGCCCTGCTGCTGCCGTTAA
>NZ_JABMCU010000265.1:0-4741 GCF_013179605.1 Enterobacter sp. CM29
TCTATGACTATCGCGCCATTCTGGCCCTGTTAACGCTCGGCATCGCCTCGATGCTGCTCGGTATGTTGCTGCGTCCGTCGGTGATGCCGCAGGGCGAAAGCCGCCATCAGGAGAGCGCTGGCTGGCCCGCCTGGCGCTCGCTGGTGGCGCAAAGCTGGCGTTTCCTGGCCTGCGTCTGTCTGCTTCAGGGGGCGCATGCGGCCTATTACGGCTTCAGCGCCATCTACTGGCAGGGGGCGGGCTACTCGGCTTCTGCGGTAGGCTACCTGTGGTCACTCGGCGTGGTAGCGGAGGTCATTATCTTCGCGCTGAGCCAAAAACTGTTCCGTCGTTTCGGGGCGCGTGACCTGCTGCTGCTTTCCGCCGTTTGCGGCGTAGCGCGCTGGGGCATCATGGGCTGGACGACGGATCTGCCGTGGCTGATTGTGGCGCAAATTCTGCACTGCGGAACCTTCACCGTCTGCCATTTGGCGGCGATGCGCTATATCGCGGCGCGAGAGGGTGGGGACGTTATTCGTCTTCAGGCAGTCTATTCAGCGGTGGCGATGGGCGGCAGTATTGCGGTGATGACCGTATTTGCCGGTTTCCTCTATCAGCACCTGGGCCACGCTGTGTTCTGGGTGATGGCGCTGGTCGCTTTACCGGCCATTGTCATCCGCCCTAAAGTCGCTGCTCGCACGTAACTAGGATTCGAGCATAACGCGAATATGTTCCTGCTGCTGCGTGTTCAGGGTCTCAACGGCATGAATGAGCGGCGGCGAGAACAGCGGCAGGGCAGTTGGATAAGGCGTAATGACCAGCGCCGCTTCGCGGGGGGCGCCCTCCTTCTTAAACGCTTCCAGGCTAAGATAACGAATATTGAGCGGCAGCAGCGTAAGCTCGCGAAGCTGCTGCTCAATTAACTCCTCGCAGGCTTTATCTTCCCCCGTTAACAGGACCACCTGTTTTTCATGAAGATCGGTTTCCTGCATCAGCCAGGCACCAAAAATCACCGCCACCAGAGCCATCTCTTCACCGGAGAATCGCAGGCCAAATTCGGCTTCCAGCTCAAACAGCGCCTCTTTAGTGGTGCGCAGCAGCCGGGGGTATAGACGGTGGATCTCTTCCGGCAGACTGTTGTCGATGCCGATGTCAAATAAGGAGCGGTCCAGCGCCTGAGCCAGATGAATATACAGCTGATCGGTCAGCCCTTGCTCATCGCTGAAGTTCATCCCGGTTTGCGCCCGGAAACGGGCAATCATACGCACGATGGCCCGACGCAGGCGCTGATCCTGCTGGTGTTTATCCAGTACCGGGTCGGGTGTGCGGAGCATCATAAACAGCAGCGCCAGGAACAGCTGTTCATCACTGTGCGTTCCCTGCGGGACGCGCCGTTTCCAGTGACGGACAATTTCCTGCGCCGTAAAGTATTCCCCTCTCGATTGCGTCCAGCTGCGCTGAACGGGTGAAAACTCCGGCGTATTGCCCAGATGATGCTGAATAAGACAATATTGCAGATAAAGCTGTAAAAACTGTACGTCGCGGGACTCAAACTGGCGCTGAAGCTTGCGCGCGCAAAAGTTGATAAGCGCCCGAAGGTTCGCATCGTCATAAAGCGGGCGGGCAATGCCGTGCTGTTTGAGCGCGGTTTTTAAGGCAGGGGTAAACTGTTGGGCGACAAAATGTGGACACAGCCGAAGCGCCCTGCGCAGCCAGTGCAGCAGGCACAAACGCTGATTCAGGGCGGAGCCCTCAATACGGTAGCAACCGTCATGGTGCGTGACGATATCAAGCCGATGATAGCGCTGGATTTCATCGCGCGTCTCGGCTATATCTTGCCGTGCCAGGACGTCGTCCACGCCATTGGCAGCGATTATGCTCTGTGCGGTGACGGCAGCATCGGGCAGGTAAAGCATCAAAAGCACCTGGCAACGGCGCTGCGAACTGGAAAGCACAGATGGAATTTCAAGCGTCGTCATCATCTGTCGGGTATCCAGTGTGAATGTTTGATAAGAATAGCTAAAGGATGGGCGCTGAAAAGCGCGCCGGCAGGCCTTTCATTCAGGATTGCTGGCGAACATCACAGAATTTTTGACGTGAGGAATTGATGCAAACAGTTAAACAAAGCGTGACAGCGTTATTTTTGGCGGTTATCACCTCCGCCGCCAGCGCACATCCTCACAGCTTTATCAGCCTGAAAACCGAACTGGTGACGGACGGCACACAGCTCAGCGGCCTGAAGATGCGCTGGACGATGGATGAAATCACCTCCGCCGACCTGCTGTACGATGCCGGAAACGCAAAGCCCGGCGACGAGATCTGGAAAAAGCTGGCGGCGGAAGTCATGGCCAACGTGCTGGGTCAGCACTACTTCACCGAGTTCTGGCACAACGGACAAAAGGTGAAATTTCTTAACCGTCCCACGGAGTACGGTATGACCCGCGACGGCCATCAGGCGGTGCTGACGTTTATCCTTCCGCTGGCGCACCCTCAGCCGCTGGCCGGGCAGAAGTACAGGTTTTCCACGTTTGACCCAACCTACTATGTCGATATGCATTACGCCCAGGACAGCGACGTACAGTTGCCAGAAATATTGCAAAAAAGCTGCAAAATTGCCGTGCACACGCCGACGCCCAGTGAAGAGACGCTGAACTTTGCCGTTTCCCTTGATAAAGAAGATGCGCCTCCAGAAGACATGGAATTAGGAAAACAGTTTGCGCAGGAGGTGACGTTACAATGTCAGTGATCTCCTCCCCCGTCAGTAAGCCGCGTCGCTGGCTGCACCTCTGGCCTCTGGCGCTCTTTTTGCTGTTAGCGTCTGGCGGCGCGCTCTGGCTGTGGCAGGCATGGCCGCAGGTGATGATGAAAAGTATCCTCTGGCAGCGGGAAGTTAATCAGCAGATGAGCGGGCTGCTGAAAGCCGTGGCGGAAAATCCGTCCAAAGCGGGCGGCTCTCTTCTGGCGTTCAGCTTTATCTATGGCGTGCTGCATGCCCTGGGGCCGGGGCACGGCAAAATCGTCATCACGACCTGGCTTGCCACCCATCCGTCGAAGCTGAAATCGAGTATCGGCCTGACGCTGGCTTCCTCTTTACTTCAGGGCGGTGTGGCAATTGCGCTGGTCGTGGTCGTCCTTTCGCTGCTACAGCTCCCGGCCCGCCAGCTGCATATGAGCAGCTTCTGGCTGGAGAAGGGAAGTTACGCGCTGGTAGGCTTACTGGGGCTGATTCTCTGCTGGCGAGCGCTGAAAAAATTGCGCGCGTTGCTGCAAAAACCAAAATTCAAAATCTTTACGCCGCATCACGTTCACCATAAAAACTGCGGGTGCGGGCATCAGCATCTGCCGACGCAGGAACAATTACAGAATGGTGACGACTGGCGTGCGCGCCTGATGATTGTTCTCTCAATGGGGATGCGTCCATGCTCGGGCGCAATCATGGTGCTGTTGTTCAGCAAAGTGATAGGTGTATTTGGCTGGGGCATGATCTCGGCGCTGGCGATGGCGGCGGGAACATCTCTGACTATCTCTTCGTTAGCCTTGCTGGTGCACAGCTTCCGTCAGCTGGCGGTAAAACTCAGCGGCAATAAAACGCCGGTATTGTGGCGACAGGTTGGCTGGACGACGCTTGCGCTGGCGGGCGGGGTGATTCTGCTGGTGGCTGCGGTCACGATGTGGATGAGCGCGGTGCCGGTGGGAAGGGGGTTGCGGCCTTTTTAGCCATACCTGAGGGATTTGTAGGCCCGGTAAGCGTAGCGCCACCGGGCTTAACAGACTGGATTAACGCTTCAGCGCATCGCTCAGTTCTTCACGCATGTTTGCCAGCATGGCTTTAACAACGCGCGGGTTACCTGCAACGATGTTGCCGGTAGACATATAGTTATGGCCGCCGGTGAAGTCACAAACAATCGCGCCAGCTTCACGTGCGATCAGCTCGCCCGCCGCGAAGTCCCACGGCTTCAGTGACAGCTCAAAGTAACCGTCAACGCGGCCGGTCGCCACGTAGGCCAGATCCAGTGCAGCAGAGCCGGTGCGACGGAAGTCCGCGCATTCGGTGAACAGTTTGCCGAGGATATTCATATAAGTGGTTGCGTGCTGTTTCGCCTTGAACGGGAAGCCGGTCGCCAGAATCGTGCCGTCCAGATCGCGTGCATTGCTGCAGCGCAGACGGTAGCCGTTCAGCTGCGCGCCCTGACCGCGGGTCGCGGTGAACAGTTCGTTACGCATTGGATCGTAAACAACGGCGACTTCAGTACGGCCTTTGATGCGTACTGCGATAGACACAGAGAAGTGTGGCAGGCGCTTAACGAAGTTGGTGGTGCCATCCAGTGGATCGATAACCCATTGAACATCCTGATCGGTACCTTCATGTTCACCGCTTTCTTCGGTGATGATGGTGTGCTGCGGGTAAGATTTGCGGATCGTTTCGATAATAATCGCTTCGGCGGCTTTATCGACGTTAGTCACGAAATCATTGCTGCCTTTCTGGCTGGTTTCTACGGAGTCTGGGGTTTCGTAGTGTTTGGCAATTACATTACCCGCCTTGCGCGCTGCGCGCACGGCGATGGTCAGCATCGGATGCATCGGTCTCTCTCACTGGATGTTAAAGAACAGGAAAATCGGCGCAGAGTATAGCAGCGGGATCGGATTATGTCTCTCGTTTATGATAATATGCCCGAATATTCTTCAGACACTGAATCCAGACATCTAAAAATTATGCTGCAAAACATTCGAATCGTGCTGGTCGAAACATCGCACACCGGCA
>NZ_JABMCU010000266.1:0-4739 GCF_013179605.1 Enterobacter sp. CM29
GGTTGGTTTTGTTCAGATGCTGCTGGAGCAGGGCCTGTTGCGTCAGAACGGAATCTTCAATGATGAGCTGGAACAGGCGGGTGATGTAGTGGGCATCAAGATGATGCGCTTTGCCGAGCTGTATCAACCGTTCCAGTAAATCACGCTCGCGATCGATATCGCGCACCGGCCGATGAGAATCCAGCTTGGCTTTGCCCACTTCAATGGCGAGCGCGCGGCGTTCTGCCAGCAGGGCCAGTAACTTTTCGTCGAGTGCACTGATTTTTACGCGTAAATCCAGGAGCGGGTTTTCCGGTGTCATAGTGTTGTCTGTCTCATTTTATCGTTATCAATAAAAAAGGCCTCCCGGTGTGGGAGGCCTTGTTGTTCGTCTTCGCATTCTTTATCACACGACGAAACGCCTCCCGGTCAGGGGAAGGTAAAAAAGAATGCGAAGAAAAACGGCGTCTGTTTCATTAGGTCATCCTGAAATTGATAGGGTTAAAGTACCTGTACTGTTTTGATCCTGTCAATAAAAAACGCGCCCGAAGGCGCGTTGTCGGTACACTCAATTTAAAGGATTACTCTTCTTCAACTTCTTCCGCGAAGCTGGCGTCTTTCACCGATGTTGTGGCGCGACGGGCTTCACCTTTGTGTTGCACTTTATTGAGCTGCCGTTCCAGCTTGTTGATCAAATCGTTAATTGCGGTGTACATATCCTCGTGTTTAGCGCTGGCGACCAGATGGCCGTTTGGAGTATTGATAGTTGCATCAGCGACGAAACCCTGCGGCTCCTTGGACAGGATGATATGTGGATTAATCAAATGTGTTTGCCATTTATCCAGTTTGGCGAGACGGTCTGCGACGTGCTGGCGGATTGCCGGAGTAATTTCCATTTGTTTACTGGTAATGTTCATTGTCATAAATTTTACCTCTTGTCTTTCCGTCTTGGTGATTCCAGCATACCCGACCTAATGTCAAAATGTGTGATTTAGATCACGTTATTTTGTCGGTTTTTGTCAGGGAATCTTTTTTGTGAGGCAGGGCAGGAAGAGGTGAGATTTACCTTGTCGAAGCCAGCAATTGCGGTCATAGTTGACTGGATGTGTTGAAGCTAAACCGCTTCAGCGTAAGTCTGAAAGAATAAAAAAACGGCAGCCTGCGGGCTGCCGTTATGCGTTGTAGCGGTATCAGGTGTTGCTGCTGTTCGCGGCGATGATTTTCGCCACTTTGTCAGCCTGAGCCGTCATCTGCATCTGGCGATACGCATTCTCCATCAGCTTCAGGCCATCACGCGTGGCCTGGGTATCTGGATAATCACGCAGCATGCCTTCTACACGGTTAACCACGGCAACCCATGCGCCACGGCGAGTGTAGTATTCCGCGACGGAGTACTCGTATTTCGCCAGACGATCTTTCAGGAACACCAGACGCTTAGTGGCATCGGTAATGTACTGGCTGTTCGGGTAGCTACGCACCAGTTTGGAGAAGTCATTGAAAGCATCACGCGCATGTTGCGGGTCACGGTCAGAACGATCCACCCCGAAGAAGCCCTGCAATGCACTGTCATCCAGCGCCATGTTAGTCAGGCCGCGCATGTACATCACGTAATCGATGTTAGGATGGGTAGGGTTCAGACGCATGAAACGATCGATCGTTGCCTGAGCCAGCGGCAGATCGGCATTTTTATAGTAGGCGTAGATAAGATCTAACTGTACCTGCTGTGAATACGGACCAAACGGATAGCGATTATCCAACGCTTCCAGTTGCGTTATCGCCTGTTTCCAGTTACCGTCCTGCAACTTTTGTTGTGCAGTCGCATAGATTTCATTCGGCGGATTGTCAGGGACCTGTTCATTCGAACCGGAGCAGCCCACCAAAGCCAGGCTCAACGTGGCCGCTGCCACCAGATATTTCATGCGCGTCATGACGTTTTGACTTTCCTCAAATGTTTGTCCGGGAGAAACTCAGTTCCTGCTCCCGATTAAGACCAGCTACAATAGCACACTATATTAAACGGCAAAGCCGTAAAACCCAACGTTAAACGAAGAAGCAGTTTATGGCACAACGAGTAGAACTCACCGCAACAGTCTCCGAAAATCAGCTCGGTCAACGCTTAGATCAGGCTTTGGCCGAATTGTTCCCTGATTATTCGCGTTCACGTATAAAAGAATGGATCCTTGACCAGCGCGTGCTGGTAAACGGCAAGATCTGGGACAAACCAAAAGAGAAAGTGTTTGGTGGGGAAGCTGTCGCCATCAATGCTGAAATCGAAGAGGAAGTCCGCTTCGAGCCGCAGGATATCCCGCTGGATATCGTCTACGAAGATGACGATATTCTGGTCATCAACAAACCGCGTGACTTTGTCGTCCATCCGGGCGCGGGTAATCCTGACGGTACGGTACTTAACGCACTCCTTCATTATTACCCGCCGATAGCTGACGTACCGCGTGCCGGTATCGTTCACCGTCTGGATAAAGACACCACGGGTCTGATGGTGGTGGCGAAGACGATCCCCGCCCAGACTCGACTGGTGGAATCTTTGCAGCTGCGCGAAATCACCCGTGAGTATGAAGCGGTGGCGATTGGTCATATGACCTCTGGCGGCACGGTGGAAGAGCCGATTAGTCGTCATCCAACCAAGCGTACGCATATGTCCGTGCACCCGATGGGTAAACCGGCGGTAACCCATTACCGCATCATGGAACATTTCCGTATTCATACGCGCCTGCGTCTGCGTCTGGAAACCGGGCGTACTCACCAGATCCGCGTGCACATGGCGCATATTACCCATCCGCTGGTGGGTGACCCTGTTTACGGCGGTCGTCCGCGTCCACCAAAGGGCGCATCGGATGAATTCATCTCCGTGCTGCGTAAATTCGATCGCCAGGCGCTGCATGCGACGATGCTACGTCTTTACCACCCAATCACCGGAATTCAGATGGAATGGCATGCGCCTATCCCACAGGATATGGTGGAACTTATCGACGCGATGCGCGCAGATTTCGAAGAACATAAGGATCACGTGGACTGGTTATGACCAAACTGATTGTCCCGGCGTGGCCACTGCCTGAAGGCGTGGCCGCCTGTAGTTCAACCCGTATCGGTGGCGTGAGCCAGGGCGCGTGGGAGTCTCTGAACCTCGGTGCGCACTGTGGCGATAACCTGGAGCACGTTGAAGAGAACCGTAAACGCCTCTTTGCTGCGGGAAACCTTCCTTCAAAACCGGTCTGGCTTGAGCAGGTGCACGGTAAAGCGGTGCTGAAGCTGACGGGGGAGCCCTATGCGTCTAAACGCGCCGATGCTTCGTACAGCAATACGCCGGGAACGGTTTGCGCGGTGATGACTGCTGATTGCCTGCCGGTGTTGTTCTGCAATAAGGCAGGAACTGAAGTGGCTGCTGCCCACGCCGGATGGCGAGGCCTGTGCGAAGGCGTGCTGGAAGAGACCGTTGCCTGCTTCCATGACGATTCTGCAAATCTCATCGCCTGGCTTGGCCCGGCGATTGGCCCGCAGGCATTTGAAGTGGGGCCTGAGGTTCGGCAAGCTTTTATGGAAAAAGATCCTCAGGCGGTTAATGCGTTTGTGGCATCCGGCGATAAATATCTGGCCGATATTTATCAGCTTGCCCGCCAGCGCCTTAATAATGTCGGCGTGACCCAGATCTTCGGCGGCGATCGCTGTACATTCACCGAAAAGGGTGATTTTTTCTCCTGGCGCCGTGACAAGACGACAGGCCGTATGGCAAGTTTCATTTGGCTGATATAACCTAAAGAATCAAGACGATCCGGTACGCGCCGTTTTCTTTTCACATAATTCAGGTTATTAACCTTGAATAATTGAGGGATGACCTCATTTAATCTCCAGTAGCAAATTTGACCTGTTATGGGAGGAGTTATGCGTCTGGATCGTCTTACTAATAAATTCCAGCTTGCTCTCGCCGATGCCCAGTCCCTCGCACTGGGGCACGACAACCAATTTATCGAACCTCTTCATTTAATGAGCGCCTTGCTGAATCAGGAAGGGGGATCGGTACGTCCTTTGTTAACGTCCGCTGGCATTAATGCCGGCCAGTTACGCACCGCCATCGATCAGGCGCTGAGTCGTTTACCGCAGGTAGAAGGTACCGGTGGCGACGTACAGCCGTCACAGGATCTGGTGCGTGTACTGAACCTTTGCGACAAGCTGGCGCAAAAACGTGGGGACAACTTTATTTCGTCAGAGCTGTTTGTTCTGGCGGCGCTTGAATCACGCGGTACCTTAACCGACCTGCTGAAATCCGCCGGTGCAACCACCGCTAATGTGACCCAGGCGATTGAGAAAATGCGCGGAGGTGAAAGCGTGAACGACCAGGGAGCCGAAGACCAACGTCAGGCTTTGAAAAAATTTACGGTCGATCTGACCGAACGTGCCGAGCAGGGCAAACTTGACCCGGTAATCGGTCGCGACGAAGAAATTCGCCGGACTATTCAGGTACTGCAACGTCGTACCAAAAACAACCCGGTGCTGATTGGTGAGCCTGGCGTCGGTAAAACCGCCATCGTTGAAGGGCTGGCGCAGCGTATCGTTAATGGTGAAGTGCCCGAAGGGCTGAAAGGCCGTCGCGTACTGGCGCTGGATATGGGCGCGCTGGTGGCCGGGGCGAAATACCGCGGTGAATTTGAAGAGCGTCTGAAAGGCGTGCTGAACGATCTGGCGAAACAGGAAGGCAACGTCATCCTGTTTATTGACGAACTGCACACTATGGTGGGGGCAGGTAA
>NZ_JABMCU010000267.1:0-4723 GCF_013179605.1 Enterobacter sp. CM29
GGCAAAACATGGCGAGGCATCCTACCCGCAATTGATAAGCGACGCAAAATATAACCGTGCCGAAAGTGATGCTCGTCGAAGGAAATCGTGTGGTCAGAGCAGACGGCGATCACAACGCGCTGAATCGTGACGTTTTTTTAGGCAAAAAGGTCGGCGAATGCTGATTTAATCATCAGGTTTACTTAATAGTTACCTATAGGTAGAACTTATGGATGCCGCAGAGCTGCAATAAGTAATGAAAACGCGGAAGTGTGCTGGCGGCGGCTCGGATAATAGAGATGATAACCGGCAAAAGCCGGACACCAGGCTTCAAGCACACGCACTAACCGGCCCTCAGCAAGGGCGTCCTGAACCGCATCTTCCGGGACGTACGCCAGCCCCAGACCGTTTTCGGCGGCATCAATGCGTTGCGGCAGGCTGTTGAGGATCAATTGGCCGTCAACCCGCACGCGCAGCTCACGTCCGTCCCGTTCAAATTCCCAGGCATATAATCCGCCGCGTGTGGGCAGGCGCATATTAATGCAGCGGTGCTGATCAAGCTGCTCCGGCGTTTCCGGTACCCCGAAACGATGCAAATAGTCTGCCGACCCGACGACCGCCATGCGCATGTCCGGGGCAATACGTATCGCAATCATATCTTTCGCCACCTGCTCACCCAGACGCACCCCCGCGTCAAAGCGGCCATCGACAATATCTGTCAGCCCATCGTCCACCGTGACTTCAACGTTGATGTCAGGATACTGCGCCATAAAGGGTTTAAGCACAGGCCACAGCACGGCAGACATGGCGTGCTCCCCGGCGGTTAGGCGAATATTCCCGGCAGGTCTGTCGCGGGTATCACGCAGCGCGGTAAGTTCCTGCTCGATCTCCAGCAGATGGGGGCTTAAGCGCATGAAGAGTTGCTCGCCGGCCTCGGTAGGGGCCACGCTGCGGGTGGTGCGGGTTAACAGACGGACTTCCAGCCTCGCTTCCAGATTGCGCATCGCGTGACTGAGCGCCGACTGAGATACCCCAAGCTGCGCCGCGGCGCGGGTAAAGCTGCGCTCCCGGGCGACAACCATAAAGGAGAGCAGATCGTTGAAGTTGTCTTTTAACATGGCGGCTTATCCTATTTATGAATTGAACTCATAGTTCCTTTCTGATTATGCACTCTAATGCTCCCCATGGCTTTACGCTACTGTTAACGCAATAGCAAACGAGGAGTAGATCATGAAAATTATCCGTAGCGGTTCGCTACCTTCCGTTCAGGGGCCAGAGGCCTGGTTTACCGGCAGCGTGCGCATTGACGCACCTTTCCAGGCGACTGAACCGGCAAAAGTCGGCGGCGCGACCGTCACCTTTGAACCCGGCGCACGTACCGCCTGGCATACGCATCCTCTTGGACAAACGCTGATCGTGACGCAGGGGCGCGGCTGGTTACAGGAGTGGGGGAAAGAGGCGGAACCGCTGAATCAGGGTGATATCGCCTGGATCCCACCCGGCGTGAAGCACTGGCACGGTGCAAGCGCGCAGACGGCGATGACCCATATCGCCATCGCAGAAGCTGTCGACGGGAGCCCGGTGGCATGGCTGGAGAAGGTCACCGACGAGCAGTATCCGAACGAGTAGCGGTAAGCTATAGCTGATTTCCGGCAATCCAAATGTAAATTAATTGTTTCTCAGAGGTGAAATCCGCCTTTAATAATGACGACATGTTAAGTCAAACGAGAACGCAACATGTCATGGCGAATCAGCATTCTGGATAAAAGCCCCGTCGCAGAACACGAAACAGCCGCCGATGCGCTGGCGCGAACCTTAGCACTGGCGCAACAGGCAGAAACGCTGGGTTATCACCGCTTCTGGATTGCCGAACACCACAATACCCCGCAGCTTGCCAGCCCCTCGCCGGAGCTGCTGATTGCCTGGATCCTGGGGCAAACAAAACGTATTCGCGTGGGCTCAGGCGGCGTCATGCTGCAACATTACAGCCCCTATAAAGTCGCCGAAAATTTTAACGTACTGGCCGCCATTGCGCCGGGCCGGGTTGATCTGGGCGTTGGCAAAGCGCCCGGCGGTCTGCCGCTCTCTACCCGCGCCTTGCAGTACGGCCTAAATCCGCAGGAAAAAGGCAGCTTTACTGAACAATTGACGCAGCTTGATCGCTGGATCCGCCCTGAAAATCAGTCAGCGGAGGAGGACGTTCGCGCCACGCCGCTGCCGCCGGTGCCTGCCCGGGGATTTCTGCTGGGCGCCAGTACCGAAAGCGCGCTACTGGCGGCCTCCCTCGACTGGCATTTTGTCTTTGCCGCCCATCTGAACGGTGATCCTGAGCTGCTGCGCGAGGTCGTCACAGCGTGGCGTCAACACAGCGTCCGGGAGGTGATTGTGGCCGTGCAGGTCATTGTTGCCCCAACCCAGGCTGAGGCCGATGCGCTGGCGCAGAAGGTTGAAGTGTGGGGCGTGGAGCTGGTAAACGGACAGCGCGTCACCGTCGCCAGCGAAGAACAGGCCTACGCCTTTGCGCGGCAGGCGGGGAGTGAACCGGTGCGCATTGCGCGTCGGGCGCAGTCTCTGCTGGCCGGAACGGCGGATTCGGTGCTTGAACAGCTCAACGCGCTGCATCAGCAGTGGGGAATTGACGAATTTATCATCGACACGCCGGTCGCTGATGGCGCAACGCGCGTGCAGTCACTGCGACTGCTGGCCGAGGCGCGATTTAACAGGGAGGTGACCGTATGAGCTTTAGCGAACAACTGATTGCCTGGCGCCGTGAGCTGCACCAGAACCCTGAACTCTCCGGTCAGGAGGTCGAAACAACGGCCCGCCTGTGCGAGTGGCTGACGGCAGCCGGGATTGCACCGCTGCCTTACGATCTCCAGACCGGGCTGGTTGCGGAGATCGGCATGGGCAACGCACTGATTGCGCTGCGCGCCGATATCGACGCGTTACCCATTGACGAGCGCAGCGGGGTGCCGTTTAGCTCCCGGCGCGCCGGGGTGATGCATGCCTGCGGACACGACATTCACACCAGCGTGATCCTCGGCGCCGCGCTAAAGCTGAAAGAGCGGGAAGCCTCGCTTAACGGTCGCGTGCGGATCCTGTTCCAGCCTGCGGAAGAAAATTTCGGCGGAGCGAAAAGCATGGTGCGGGCCGGGGCGTTACGCGACGTACGCGCGATTTTCGGAATGCATAACGAGCCTTCACTGCCGGTCGGCGAATTTGCCACGCGCGGCGGCCCGTTCTATGCCAACGTCGATCGCTTCGTTATTCACGTTACCGGCAAAGGCGCGCATGCCGCACGTCCCCATGAAGGCAACGACGCCATCGTGCTGGCAAGCCAGCTGGTAACCGCGCTGCAAAGCGTAGCCAGCCGTAACGTCAATACACTGGATTCGGTTGTTCTGAGCGTGACGCGCATCGCCGGGGGGAATACCTGGAATGTGCTGCCGGAAAGCGTTGAGCTGGAGGGCACGCTGCGCACGCACCGCACGGAAGTGCAGCAGAACGTGAAAGCGCGCGTCGGTGAAATCGCCGCCGGATTTGCCAGCGCTTTTAGCGCGCAGATCAACATCACCTGGTACGCCGGGCCCACCGCGCTGGTGAACGATGAGCACTGGGCCGGGTTTGCCACCTCGGTTGCGCGCGAAGCGGGATATGAAACCCGGCATGCGGAACTGCACATGGGCGGGGAGGATTTCGCGGTCTATCTGCAAAACATACCCGGCGCGTTTGTCAGCATTGGCAGCAACAGTCCGTTTGGGTTACATCACCCGGCATTTAACCCGGACGAAGCATTAATCGAACCCGCTGCCCGCTATTTTGCTCAGCTCGCGGAAAAAGCCCTGCAACACGTTTAATTAATTTGAGGTGAATATGTCTGCACATCGTCAATTGCGGCTGGGGACCATTTTGCATGGTGCATCCGGAAATATGTCTGCCTGGCGCCACCCGGCGGCGGTCGCGGATGCCAGCATTAATTTTGATTTCGTCAAAGAAACGGCTTTAAAAGCAGAAGAGGGCAAGCTCGACTTTATATTTGTGGCCGACGGTCTTTATATTAACGAGAAATCCATTCCGCATTTTTTAAACCGCTTTGAGCCGCTGACGGTGTTGTCCGCGCTGGCGAGTATCACCTCGCGCCTGGGGCTGGTCGGCACGTTATCCACCTCGTACAGCGAGCCTTTCACCGCTGCACGCCAGTTCGCCAGCCTCGATCACCTGAGCAACGGACGCGCAGGCTGGAACGTGGTGACGTCGCCGCTGGAAGGGTCAGCGAAGAACTTCTCCCGCGAAAAACACCCGGAGCATGCGCTGCGCTACCGCATTGCCGATGAGTATCTCGACGTGGTGAAAGGGCTGTGGGACTCCTGGGAAGGGGATGCCTTTATCCGCAATAAAGTGAGCGGACAGTTCTTTGATGCGTCGAAACTGCATACTCTGGATCACCACGGTGATTTCTTCCAGGTTTCCGGCCCGCTGAATATTGGCCGCACGCCGCAGGGACGTCCGATTGTCTTTCAGGCTGGTGCGTCCGACGACGGTAAAAAGCTGGCGGCAAAACACGCTGACGCCATCTTTACCCACCATGACACGCGGGAAGAAGCCCAGGCTTTTTACCGCGATGTTAAACAGCAGCTTGAAAGTCACGGCCGCCGCGCAGGGGATTTACATATATTCCAGGGCGTCAGCGTGATTGTTGGAAACGACGCCGATGACGTAGAAAACCAGTATCAAACCACGGCGG
>NZ_JABMCU010000268.1:0-4692 GCF_013179605.1 Enterobacter sp. CM29
CCTGATCGCGGCCCTGAAAGCCACCGGCAAGCCGCTGGTGCTGGTGCTGATGAACGGGCGTCCGCTGGCGCTGGTGAAAGAAGACCAGCAGGCTGACGCCATTCTGGAAACCTGGTTCGCCGGTACCGAAGGCGGTAACGCCATTGCCGACGTGCTGTTTGGCGATTACAACCCGTCCGGCAAGCTGCCGATGTCCTTCCCGCGCTCCGTCGGGCAGATCCCGGTTTACTACAGCCACCTGAACACCGGTCGTCCGTACAACGCCGACAAGCCGAACAAGTACACGTCCCGTTACTTCGACGAGGCTAACGGCCCGCTCTATCCGTTTGGCTATGGCCTGAGCTACACCACGTTTAAGGTCTCTGACGTGAAAATGTCGGCGCCGACCCTGAAGCGTGACGGCAAAGTGACCGCCAGCGTGGAAGTGACCAACAGCGGCAAACGCGAAGGCGCGACGGTGATCCAGATGTACGTTCAGGACGTCACGGCCTCCATGAGCCGTCCGGTGAAACAGCTGCGCGACTTCGAAAAGGTCAACCTGAAACCGGGCGAAACCAAAACGGTCAGCTTCCCGATTGACGTAAATGCGCTGAAGTTCTGGAATCAGCAGATGAAATACGATGCCGAGCCTGGCAAATTCAACGTCTTCATCGGCGTGGATTCCGCCCGCGTGAACAAAGCCGAGTTCGAACTCCAATAATCTTACCTTCCTCCCCATCCCCCGCCTGGCGGGGGATTCCTCTCATCTGGTACGAAAAACGGTTAAATTCACTGTTTTAAGCTACGCTTTTCTCTCAAGCCTATGAAAAAGGCCACAAAATAATGAGGAAAGTAGAATGACGATTATTAAGGGGATAACAGGGTCGGCGGTGCTACTGGCGGCGCTGAGCCTGCCGTTACAGGCCGCAGAGCCGGTTAAGGTGGGTTCCAAAATTGATACCGAGGGCGCGTTGCTCGGCAATATCATTTTGCAGGTACTCGAAAGCCACGGCGTGAAAACGGTCAATAAAGTGCAGCTTGGCACCACGCCTGTCGTGCGCGGTGCTATCACTTCCGGCGAGCTGGATATCTACCCGGAATACACCGGCAACGGGGCATTCTTCTTCAAGGATGAAAACGATCCGGCCTGGAAAAATGCCAAAGCCGGGTACGAAAAAGTCAAAAAGCTGGACGCGGAAAAAAATAAGCTGGTCTGGCTTACACCGGCACCGGCCAACAACACCTGGACCATCGCGGTGCGCAAAGATATCGCCGAGAAAGGCAAGCTCACCTCGCTTGACGATCTCAGCCGCTACCTGAAAGAGAAGGGCGAGTTTAAGCTCGCGGCCTCGGCAGAGTTTATCGAGCGCGCTGATGCCCTGCCAGCGTTTGAAAAAGCTTATGATTTCAAGCTCGATCAGGCACAGCTGCTCTCTCTGGCGGGCGGCGACACGGCGGTGACCATTAAGGCGGCGGCGCAGCAAACCTCCGGCGTCAACGCGGCGATGGCTTACGGCACCGACGGCCCGGTCGCGGCGCTTGGTCTGCAAACCCTGACCGACCCGAAAGGCGTTCAGCCAATTTACGCCCCAACCCCGGTCGTGCGCGAGGCGGTGCTGAAAGCCTACCCGGATATCGACGATTGGCTCAAACCGGTGTTTGAAAAACTGGATGCGAAAACGCTGCAACAGCTGAATGCCAGCATTGCCGTAGAGGGGCTGGATGCCAAAAAAGTGGCTGCCGACTTCCTGAAACAACAAGGGCTTGTGAAGTAACGGGATAAGGCTGTGCCAATAAAATGTCATAACCGCGTCCTGCTGCTGTTGGTCTGTGTGGCCATCGTGGCGGTCGCGTTACCTTTTGTGAATGTCGCGCCAAACCGTCTGGTGTCGGGCGAACCGCGCGCGCTGTGGCAGATCTGGGCATTTACGCCGCTGCTGCTGGGCGCGGCGCTGGCGAGTACCGTAGTCTTAGCCTTCTGGCCGGGGCGAACCGCGCTGTGGCTGACGCTTCTGCTCAGCGAAGCGCTGTTTATCGTACTGTTCTGGAGCGCGGGACAGGCGGCAACGCAGATGGCCTCGGTTGAAAGCCCTCTGGCGCGCACGTCGATTGGCAGCGGCCTGTGGCTGTGGCTGGCACTCTGCCTGCTGGCCTGTAGCGATGCCATTCGCCGCCTGACGCCGATACCTGTGTGGCGCTGGCTGCTGAACGCGCAATTCTGGGTTATCCCCCTGCTGATCCTCTTCAGCGGCGATCTGAATCAACTCTCGCTGTTAAAAGAGTACGTCAACCGCCAGGAGGTGTTTGACAACGCGCTGGCGCAACATCTGACGATCCTGTTCGGGACGCTGGTCCCGGCGCTGCTGCTGGGCGTGCCGCTGGGCATGTGGTGCTACCGACATCCCAGCCGCCAGGGTGCCGTCTTTACCGTGCTCAACGTTATTCAGACCATCCCCTCCGTTGCCCTGTTTGGCCTGCTGATTGCCCCCCTCGCCGGTCTGGTTAAATCCTTCCCTGCGTTGGCCGCGGCAGGCATTGCCGGAACCGGGCTGACCCCGGCGTTGATTGCCCTTGTGCTGTATGCGCTGCTGCCATTGGTGCGCGGCGTGGTGGCGGGGTTAAGCCAGGTTCCGCCCGACGTGCTGGAAAGCGCCCATGCGATGGGGATGAGTGCGCGCCAGTGTTTCTGGAAAATACAGCTGCCGCTTGCGCTTCCGCTGCTGGTTCGCAGCCTGCGGGTGGTGACGGTGCAAACCGTTGGGATGGCGGTAATTGCCGCGCTGATCGGGGCGGGCGGCTTTGGGGCGCTGGTGTTCCAGGGGCTGCTCAGCAGCGCGCTGGATCTGGTGTTGCTGGGCGTTGTGCCCACGATTGCGCTGGCGGTCGTGCTGGATGCCCTGTTTGCCCTGTGGCTCGCGCTGCTCAGGAGAAGAGCCAATGATTGAATTTCATGATGTGAGTAAAACCTTTGCGGGCCGTCCGGCGGCAAGCCATCTCAATCTGCATTTTGCCGAGGGGGCGTTCTCGGTATTGATCGGGACGTCGGGGTCGGGAAAATCGACGACGCTGAAGATGATCAATCGGCTGGTGGAGCACGACAGCGGGACGATTCGCTTTGCCGGAGAGGAGATCCGCAGCCTGCCGGTGCTGGAGCTGCGGCGGCGTATGGGCTACGCCATTCAGTCCATCGGCCTGTTTCCCCACTGGACGGTGGCGCAGAACATTGCCACCGTGCCACAGCTGGAAAAATGGTCCCGGGGGAAGATCAATGAGCGTGTCGACGAGTTGATGGCGTTGCTGGGCCTGGACGCGTCGCTTCGCGACCGCTACCCGCACCAGCTTTCCGGCGGACAACAGCAGCGGGTCGGGGTGGCGCGCGCGCTGGCCGCTAACCCGCAGGTACTGCTGATGGATGAGCCCTTCGGCGCGCTGGATCCGGTCACCCGCGGCGCACTTCAGGGCGAGATGAGCCGCATCCACCGTATTCTCGGGCGCACCATCGTGCTGGTGACGCATGATATCGACGAAGCACTGCGGCTGGCCGATCGTCTGGTACTGATGGATCACGGCGAAATCGTCCAGCAGGGTACGCCGCTTGAGCTGTTAACGTCGCCGGCAAACGATTTTGTGCGTGAGTTTTTTGGCCGCAGCGAGCTGGGTGTCAGGCTGCTCTCGCTGCGCACCATCAGGGACTATCTGCGTCCGCAGGATGCGCAAATCGGTGGTGAACCGCTGCATGACGGGATGAGCCTGCGCGATGCCCTTTCGGCGTTTGTCGCCCGGCAGTGTGAGGTGTTACCCGTTGCGGACGGGCAGGGTACGCTATGCGGGACGATCCATTTTCGCGATCTGCTGGCGGGGGAGGTGACGCGTGAAGTGGGTCCGTGATCCGTTACTCTGGCTGACAGGGCTGTTTATCGCCTTACTCTACCTGATGCCGCACAGCGCGGCGCTGTTTAATGCGCTTATTCCCGGGCTGCCGCGCCCGGTGTACCAGCAGGAGAGCTTTGTTAATCTCACCCTGGCGCACTTCTGGCTGGTGGCGGTGTCAAGCGTGATTGCCATCGTGCTGGGCACAGGCGCCGGGATTGCGGTGACGAGACCCGCGGGCAGGGAGTTTCGTCCGCTGGTGGAGACCATCGCCGCAACGGGGCAGACCTTCCCGCCGGTGGCCGTGCTGGCGATTGCCGTGCCGGCGATCGGTTTTGGGCAGGAGCCTGCCATCATTGCGCTGATCTTGTACGGCGTGTTGCCCATTCTGCAAGGGACGCTGGCGGGCATTGCGGCGGTGCCTGCATCGGTGCTGAGCGTAGCGGAAGGGATGGGAATGAGCGCCTGGCAGCGGCTACTGAAGGTTGAACTGCCGCTGGCCGCACCGGTGATTATTGCCGGTGTGCGGACGTCCGTGATCATCAACATTGGTACGGCAACCATCGCATCGACGGTCGGGGTCAATACGCTGGGGACGCCGATCATTATCGGGTTAAGCGGGTTTAACACGGCCTATATTATTCAGGGGGCGGTTCTGGTTGCGCTGGCGGCGATTGTGGTGGATCGCCTGTTTGAACGCCTGGCCGGATACCTCAGCCAACACCGCCGCGAACAATAAACGAGTAACCTGCAAGCATAACGCCACCGATACCGCTGACGGCCATCAGTGCAAAAAGGGTAATTACGGCCAGTTTCGTTGCCTTCATCATGTGCTCCTGTTGT
>NZ_JABMCU010000269.1:0-4654 GCF_013179605.1 Enterobacter sp. CM29
CCATGCCGACTTGTGAACGAATTTTCATTTTACGCTCTCCTGTACCTGGTCATTACCTTCGCCATCTAACCAGTTAATATTCTTCATCTTACGTACCACCACGAACTCATCGCGGTTTGATCCTACAGTGCCGTAGTAGTTAAAGCCGTAGGCCAGCTGGGCATAGCCGCCGATCATATGCGTCGGTTTCGGCGTAATACGGGTCACAGAGTTGTGAATACCGCCGCGCTGCTCGGTGATCTCTGAACCCGGCAGGTTAACGATACGTTCCTGCGCGTGGTACATCATGGTCATCCCGGCTGGTACACGCTGGCTCACCACCGCACGTGCCGTCAGGGCACCGTTGCTGTTGAACACTTCGATCCAGTCGTTATCTTCGATACCCAGATCTTTGGCGTCCGCTTCGCTCATCCAGACAATCGGCCCCCCGCGTGACAGCGTCAGCATCAGCAGGTTGTCGCTGTAGGTGGAGTGGATACCCCACTTCTGGTGCGGCGTCAGGAAGTTCAGCGCCTTCTCAGGGTTACCGTTTGATTTCGCCCCCATCACCGCTTTCACGGAGCGGGTATCGATTGGCGGACGGTAAACCAGCAGGCTTTCACCGAAGTCACGCATCCACTGGTGATCCTGATACAGAGACTGACGGCCAGAGAGCGTGCGCCATGGGATCAGCTCGTGAACGTTGGTGTATCCGGCGTTATAGGACACATGTTCATCTTCGAGGCCAGACCAGGTCGGGCTGGAGATAATCTTGCGCGGCTGAGCCTGAATATCGCGGAAGCGGATTTTCTCTTCTTCTTTATTCTTCGCCAGATGCGTATGGTCACGGCCGGTAAATTCACTCAGAGCCGCCCACGCTTTCACCGCCACGTGGCCATTGGTTTCCGGTGCCAGGGTCAGGATCATTTCCGCTGCATCAATTGCCGTGTTCAGCATTGGCTGGCCTTTGGCCGGGCCGTCTGCTTTGGTGTAATTGAGCTTGCGCAGCAGGTCCATTTCGCTCTGGGTGTTCCAGGCGATGCCTTTACCGCCGTTACCGATCTTCTCCATCAGCGGACCGATAGAGGTAAAGCGCTCGTACGTAGCCGGGTAATCACGTTCAACCGGAATAATGTGCGGCGCGGTCACACCCGGGATCAGATCGCATTCGCCTTTTTTCCAGTCCTTCACGTCAAGCGGCTGCGCCAGTTCGGCAGCGGAGTCGTGCTGGATTGGCAGCGTCACCACGTCGGTCTCTTTGCCCAGGTGCCCTACACAGACTTCGGAGAATTTCTTCGCGATGTCTTTATAGATTTCCCAGTCGCTTTTTGATTCCCACGCCGGGTCAACGGCCGCAGACAGCGGATGAATAAACGGATGCATATCCGACGTATTCATGTCGTCTTTTTCGTACCAGGTGGCGGTAGGCAGCACGATATCGGAGTACAGGCAGGTACTGGACAGACGGAAGTCCAGCGTTACTACCAGATCCAGCTTGCCGTCGAGACCGTTGTCTTTCCATTCAACTTCTTCTGGCTTCACGCCGCCCTGCTTGCCGAGATCCTTACCCTGAATACCGTTTTCGGTACCGAGCAGGTATTTCAGCATGTACTCATGGCCTTTACCGGACGAACCCAGCAGGTTGGAGCGCCAGATGAACAGGTTACGCGGATGGTTTTTGCCGTTCTCAGGCTGTTCTGCCGCAAAACGGATTGAGCCATCCTTCAGCGATTTCACGGTGTAGTCCACCGGTGACATGCCCGCTTTCTTCGCCGCTTCCGCAATGCGCAGCGGGTTAGTGCCCAACTGCGGTGCAGACGGCAGCCAGCCCATGCGTTCAGCGCGCACGTTGAAGTCAATCAGATGGCCGCTGTAGCGGGATTTATCCGCCATCGGCGACAGCAGCTCCTGCGCGGTCACCGTCTCGTAGCGCCACTGGCTGGAGTGGTTATAGAAGTAGGAGGTGCTGTTCATGTGACGAGCCGGACGCTGCCAGTCAAGGGCAAACGCCAGCGGCTGCCAGCCGGTCTGCGGACGCAGTTTTTCCTGGCCCACGTAGTGCGCCCAGCCGCCGCCGCTCTGCCCGACGCAGCCGCAGAAGATCAGCATGTTGATCAGGCCGCGATAGTTCATATCGAGGTGATACCAGTGGTTCAGACCGGCACCGACGATGATCATGGAGCGACCGTGAGTTTTGTCTGCGTTTTCCGCAAATTCGCGGGCGATACGGGTGATTTGGGCGCGTGGCACACCGGTGATCTGCTCCGCCCAGGCTGGTGTATAAGCCTTCACGTCGTCATAGCTGGTCGCGCAGTTTTCATCGTTCAGACCGCGCTCCAGGCCATAGTTCGCCATGGTCAGATCGTAGACCGTAGTGACCAGAGCGGTAGAACCGTCCGCCAGTTGCAGGCGCTTAACCGGCAGTTTGTGCATCAGAACGTTTTGCAGCTCAACCTTGTTGAAGTGCTCGGAACCTTCACCACCAAAGTACGGGAAGCCGACATCGGCGATTTCGTCCTGGCTGCCCAGCATGCTGAGGCGAAGTTCTGTCTCTTCACCCGTGGTGCCGTTACGCTGTTCCAGGTTCCATTTGCCTTTTTCGCCCCAGCGGAAGCCGATAGAACCGTTTGGCGCCACCAGCTCGCCGTTGCTGTTGCAGGCGACCGTTTTCCACTCCGGGTTGTTTTCCTGACCCAGCGCGTCCACAAGATCCGCCGCACGCAGCATACGGCCAGCGGCGTAATAGCCGTCACGCTCTTCAAGCATCACCAGCATTGGCATGTCGGTGTAGCGACGCACGTAATCGGTGAAATACTGGCTTGGCTTGTCGAGGTGGAATTCACGCAACATGACGTGGCCCATCGCCAGCGCCATGGCGGCATCAGTACCCTGTTTCGGTGCCAGCCACAGGTCGCACAGTTTGGCGATTTCGGCGTAGTCCGGGGTCACGGCAACGGTTTTGGTCCCTTTGTAACGTACTTCGGTAAAGAAGTGCGCATCAGGGGTACGGGTCTGCGGAACGTTTGAGCCCCAGGCGATGATGTAGCTGGAGTTGTACCAGTCAGCGGACTCCGGCACGTCGGTCTGTTCGCCCCAAGTCTGCGGCGACGCTGGCGGCAGGTCGCAGTACCAGTCGTAGAAGCTCAGACAGGTACCGCCAATAAGTGAAAGGTAGCGCGCGCCGGAGGCGTAAGAGACCATCGACATTGCCGGGATTGGCGAGAAGCCTGCCACGCGGTCAGGACCGTAAGTTTTCACGGTATAGACGTTGGAGGCCGCAATCAGCTCGTTCACCTCTTTCCAGGAAGAACGAACGAAACCACCGCGACCACGCGCCTGTTTGAAGCTTTTCGCTTTGTCGGCGTCCTCGATGATGGATGCCCAGGCATCAACCGGATCGCTGTGCTGCACTTTCGCTTCACGCCACATTTTCATCAGGCGTTTACGCATCAGCGGGTATTTCAGACGGTTGGCGCTGTAGAGATACCAGGAGTAGCTGGCCCCACGCGGGCAGCCGCGCGGTTCATGGTTCGGCATATCCTGACGGGTACGCGGATAGTCGGTCTGCTGCATTTCCCAGGTCACCAGACCGTTTTTAACGAAAATCTTCCAGCTACATGAGCCAGTGCAGTTTACACCGTGGGTAGAACGGACAACTTTGTCATGCTGCCAGCGTTGACGGTAACCGTCTTCCCAGTCCCGGTTGGTATCCAGAACCTGGCCGTGCCCATCGGCAAAAGTTTCACCCTTCTGTTTGAAGTAGCGAAACCGGTCCAAAAATTTGCTCATCGGGTATCTCCTGTGTGGAGCCTGTGGCTCTCTAAATCGACATTGCTGATTTGCAGCGAAGGTAACGCTATGAAAGATGGTGAGAATTGATAACGATCAAGACGGAGGGGGTCTCTGAGGGGGGGTATTAGATCAAATACCACCAAAGCGGTAGCTGTTAATATTTTTTAACTTAATGATTTATATGGATATATTTTATTTATCGTACAATAAGCGGAGCAAAATTTAACATCTTAGGTATTAAGGGGTAGAGACACCTGTAAAGCGATGGCGATCACAGCGTTACCTGTGTGCGACTACGGGAAACGCTATTAGTATGTTGTAACTATTAAGCGATTAAAAAAAGCGCGGCACTCAGGCCGCGCAAACGGATAATCAAGCTTACTTGTTTTTCTTGGTATTACGGCCATATACCAGCCAGGTGATGACCACACAGGCGATATAGAAGACGAGGAATACCTTCATCGCACCCGCCGGAGAGCCGGTCAGATCCAGTGAGATACCGAACGCTTTTGGAATAAAGAAGCCGCCAATCGCGCCAATCGCAGAGATAAACCCAAGCGCCGCAGCGGTATCGGTGGCGGCTTCACGCATCGCCTGCTCGTCGCTCCCGCCCTGCGCTTTCACGCGGTCCATGGTCAGCTTGCGGAAGATGACAGAGATCATCTGGAAAGTAGACGCACTGCCCAGCCCGGCGGTCAGGAACAGCACCATGAAGACGCCGAAGAAGGCAAAGAAGTTACCTCCCTCACCACCCGCAGGCAGCGTCAGGAACAGCAGTGCACAGAAGATGGCCATCAATACAAAGTTCACCAGCGTAACGCGCGTTCCGCCCAGACGGTCGGAGATCATCCCGCCCAGCGAACGTGCCAGCGCGCCAATAAAC
>NZ_JABMCU010000027.1:0-30355 GCF_013179605.1 Enterobacter sp. CM29
AGGCGAACAGACCGAAGCGCAACATCCAGGCAGCGATACTGATCAGCATGACGTTCTTGATGCCGTAGCGGCTCAGGAAGAACGGGATGGTCAGGATGAACAGCGTCTCAGAGATCTGCGAGATGGACATCATCACCGACGCGTGTTCAACGATAAAGCTCCCGGCAAACAGCGGATCGTTATCGAAGCTGTGCAGGAAGGTATTACCGAACATGTTGGTGATTTGCAGTTCCGCGCCCAGCAGCATGGAGAAAATAAAGAAGATCGCCATGCGCTTGTTTTTGAACAGGGCGAAGGCGTCCAGGCCAAGCATGGTGCTCCAGCTCTGGTTTTTCTGCTGGTTAGAAACCGGAATGGTGGGCAGCGTCAGGGTGAACAGCGCCAGCAGCACGGAGAGCGCGGCACCAATATACAGCTGCATGTGGCTCAGCTCGAAGCCCGCGAAGCTCACGCCCCACATTGCCATGATAAAGCCGATGGTGCCCCAGATACGGATTGGCGGGAAGTCGGTGACGATATCCAGACCGGCAGATTTCAGGCGGTAGTAGGAGATGGTGTTGATCAGGCCAAGCGTTGGCATATACGCCAGCGAGTTAAGCAGGATCACCATAAACATCGCCCCCGGCGTGGTCACTTCGGCCGCCATAAACAGCGTCCCCGCACCCACCAGATGGCAAAGCATATACAGCCATTTCGCACTTAACCATTTATCTGCCACGATACCGAGCAGCGTTGGCATGAAAACAGCCGCAATACCCAGCGAGCTGTAGACGGCACCGATTGACGCACCATCGAACTTGAGCGTCACAAACATATAGGAGCCGAGTGTAGTCAGCCAGCTACCCCACAGGCAGAACTGCAGAAACGACAAGATTTTAAGCTGCAGCTTAAGGTTCATGTTACTTTCCTCACAAGTGAGCGGGAGATATGTTGTTATAGGAACATTCAGGGTTGTTATTTGATGCAATTCTATCAGTTGGCAACGATATGTTTTGTTACCTCCCGCAAAAAAATGCAATCCACATTAATTTGCAGTTTGGATTGTGATGCAAATAGCATTTTTGTATGGGTGGGATGAGATGGGTGCGGTCTGATGCCCCCTCACCCTAACCCTCTCCCCAAAGGGGAGAGGGAACTTGAACACCCTCTCCCCTTTGGGGAGAGGGCAGGGTGAGGGGTGGTGTTGGTTTCTAGCGGCGACGGTAGTTCTTCTGCGCCGTATTCACCTTATACAGATAGCGGCGGGATTCCGCAGACGGGTGGCGAGTGGTCAGCGTGGAGTACACGTCCCCCGGCGCCATGCTGTTGATGATGTTCGCGGCCTGAACTTTATCGTTCGAGAAGACGCGCAGGACGCTGCCCGCACCGCCGTTGTAGGCGGTGATCACCGCATAGCGACGTGAAGTCGGGTTATCGATCCCGCCGAGATAGACATTGTTCAGCATCGCCAGATAGGCCGTGCCGGTATCAATGTTGCTTTGCGGATCGAACAGGTAGCTGCGGCTCGGCGTACCGGATTTCCCCTGCGCGCGGAACACGTCTTTACCGGCGCTGTGCTGCACAACCTGCATCAGCCCCAGCGCGTCGGAACGGCTCACCGCATACGGGTTGAACGAGGATTCGGTCTGCATAATCGCCAGGATCAGCGACTCATCCACGCCATACTTACGCGACGCCTGACGCACCATGCCCAGATACTTATGCGCACGCTTGTCGAGGTGGTTCGGCACCAGGTTTATCGTAACGCTATAGATCACCTTCAGGCCATTGGTGCGGCTTTTCAGGCGCGTTTGCAGCAAATAGTCTGCGAAGTTCGTCGCGCGACCTTCCCAGCGAATCGGCTGACCGGTCTGGTCAACGACCTGCCCATACAGGAATGGCTCTTTGGAGATAGTGATGTCATCGGCATCAGAGTAGAGATCGATAGAGCCCGGATCGTCGCCCATCAGCAGGGTTTTGATGATGGCCTGACGTAAATGCGCCGCAGGTTCAGTCCCCGCGATGGTTTCAATCGTAATCGTACCGTCATCGAAGTTGATGTGGCTACGGGTCTGATAGGCGTCGGTATACTTAACGTAGTCCTTCGGTCCGGCAATAAGAACTTCGTTAAATCCCCATATGTTCTCGATGTTATGGGCAAACTGCCCCATCAAAATGTCAAAACCGTTGGTGTCCTTAACCCAGGCTTCGTTATAGCTATCGCCCTTTTTGGAAGAACAAGACACAAGCAACGGCGCAACAAGTGCTAGCGCTAATAGTTTTTTCATCATTCCGGGAGTGCGTGTTGTGTTTGCTTTGAGGTTGCTGTTGCCGGGTGGCGCTGCGCTTACCCGGCCTACATAACCGTAGGCCCGTGCAAGCGCAGCGCCGCCGGGCAGCAGCCGCAGAGTATTATTTTTCCGGTGGCGTATAGCCTTCGATGTGGACGTCTTTACCCTCGAACAGGAAGTTCACCATCTCCTGCTCCAGCAGCTTGCGGTGTTCCGGGTTCATCATGCTGAGCTTTTTCTCGTTGATCAGCATGGTCTGTTTTTTCTGCCACTGTCCCCAGGCTTCTTTGGAGATCTCGTTGTAAATGCGTTTACCCAGGTCGCCCGGGTAGAGCTGGAAATCCTGGCCTTCAGCGTCGCGCTGCAGGAAAGTACAAAAAATGGTTCTGGCCATACTCATTCCTCTTTGTCTTGCCGATGCTAAACCATTTCACCGACACGTAATTGCTGTAACAGGCGCTCCACGGGAGCCGCCAGCCCGACTGATGGCGGTTGCGCTAAGTTATACCAGAGAGCGGTGCCTTCATCCATGCAGGAGGTGAATGAGGACACGGGAAGCCACATAGGCACAATATCCAGATGGAAATGGCTGAAGGTATGACGGAACGCGTTGAGTTGCGTCAGGGTATCGGCCGCAATGCCGCGCTGTTCAAGCCATGCCCGAAGCGAAGCTTCATCCTCAAACTGTGGGAAGCAGTATAGACCACCCCACAGGCCACTCGGCGGGCGCTGGGCGAGAAACACCTCGTCGCCATGCTGCATCAGCAGCATGTACCCGGTGCGTTCAGGCAGCGTCTGCTTCGGTTTTTTCCCCGGATACTGCGCCCAGGAGTGGTTCGCATAGGCCACGCAGAGGTTATTTACCGGGCAGAGTTCGCACTTCGGTTTTGAACGGGTGCAGACCATCGCGCCCAGATCCATCATCGCCTGGTTAAAACGCTCCACCCCTTTCGCCGGAGTGACCGCTTCACTGATCTCCCACAGGCGCTTCTCAACCTCTTTCTTGCCCGGCCAGCCTTCTACGGCGTAGCAGCGTGCCAGCACGCGCTTGACGTTGCCGTCGAGAATAGGGAAATGCTTGCCTAAAGACAGGGAAAGGATTGCGCCTGCGGTTGAACGCCCGACGCCGGGCAAATCCGCAACCTCGTCAAAGGTCTCCGGGAATTTACCGTTGTGGCGGGTGGCGACCTGCTGTGCGGCTTTGTGCAGGTTGCGCGCGCGGGCGTAATAGCCGAGGCCTGTCCACAGGTGCAATACCTCGTCTAACGGCGCGTTGGCCAGATCGGTGATTGTCGGGAAGCGCGCCATAAAACGCTCGAAGTAAGGAATGACCGTCGCGACCTGCGTTTGTTGCAACATCACCTCGGAGAGCCATACTTTGTAAGGCGTTTTTTCAATTTGCCAGGGCAGGGTTTTACGCCCGTATTTGTCGTACCAGTCCAGCACCTGGGCTGAAAATTGAGAGGCTTGCATGGTCATCGATTCGCTTAATCAGGGAGGCAGATTGCAGCACAGCGTCAATCTGCTGTAAACCGGATCTTTCCCATGCTTGCATAGAAGCCTTAACTTTGGATAATGCCCGTTTCCCGTACACTCTCACAAGCAGACAACTCTTTTATGAAAAACGACGTCATTTCACCGGAATTTGATGAAAACGGTCGCCCGCTGCGCCGTATTCGCAGCTTTGTCCGCCGTCAGGGCCGCCTGACAAAAGGGCAGCAACACGCGCTGGACAACTACTGGCCGGTGATGGGCGTTGAGTTCAGCGAGCAGCCGCTCGACTTTACCGAGCTGTTTGGCCGCGATGCGCCAGTGACGCTGGAGATCGGTTTTGGCATGGGCACCTCGCTGGTCACTATGGCGAAAGCGCGACCGGAGCAGAACTTCCTCGGTATTGAAGTGCACTCGCCAGGCGTCGGTGCGTGTCTGGCAACGGCCCACGAAGAGGGCGTTGAGAACCTGCGCGTTATGTGTCACGACGCGGTGGAAGTGCTGCATAAAATGATTCCTGACAATTCTTTGAACATGGTTCAGCTCTTTTTCCCTGACCCGTGGCACAAAGCGCGTCATAATAAACGCCGTATCGTTCAGGCGCCGTTTGCCGAGCTGGTGAAAAGTAAGCTTAAGCTGGGCGGCGTCTTCCACATGGCGACCGACTGGGAACCTTATGCGGAACACATGCTGGAAGTGATGTCGTCGCTGGACGGGTATAAAAACCAGTCTGAAAGCAACGACTACGTACCGCGTCCGGATTCACGTCCGGTGACAAAATTTGAACAGCGTGGCCATCGTCTTGGTCACGGCGTATGGGACTTAATGTTCGAGAGGGTGAAATAATGGCAAAGAATCGTAGCCGTCGTCTGCGTAAAAAGATGCACATCGAAGAATTCCAGGAAGTGGGTTTCTCCGTTGCCTGGCGTTTCCCGGAAGGCACCAGCGTTGAGCAGATCGATCAGGACGTTGATGCGTTCATCAACGAGGTGATCGAACCCAACAAGCTGGCCTTCGACGGTAGCGGCTATCTGGCGTGGGAAGGTCTGATTTGCACCCAGGAAGTGGGGAAATGCACCGAAGAACATCAGGCGCTGGTACGCAAATGGCTTGAAGACCACAAACTGGAAGATGTCCGCGTCAGCGAACTTTTCGACGTTTGGTGGGACTAATAAAGCAAGAACGGGGCCAGCATTAGCTGGCCCATTTTGTCTGAGGGAGTGTTGAAGATGCGTAAAACGTTGCTGGCGGTTGCTTTACTGGCAATCGGAACCACCGCCCATGCGGAGTATAAATGTAGCGTCACCCCGCGTGACGACGTGGTATTAAGCCCGCAAACCGTGCAGGTTAAAGGCGAGAATGGCAATCTGGTGATCACGCCGGATGGCAACGTGACGTTTAACGGCAAACAGCAAAACCTGACGGCCGCCCAGCGCGAGCAGGCGATGGACTACCAGGCCGAGTTGCGTACCGCGCTGCCATGGATAAACGATGGCGCGCTGACCCGCGTTGAGAAGGGCCGCGTGGCGCTGGATAAAATCATCACCAAAGAGGTGGGGGAGAGCAGCAATATGCGCACCCGCCTGACGAAGCTGGATAAACAGCTGAAAGAACAGATGAACCGCATTATTGAGACGCGCTCTGATGGCCTGACGTTCCACTATAAGGCGATCGATCAGGTGCGAGCCGACGGTCAGCAGCTGGTGAACCAGGCGATGGGCGGCATTCTCCAGGACAGCATCAACGAGATGGGCGCCAAAGCGGTGCTGAAAGGCGGCGGTAATCCGTTGCAGGGTGTACTGGGTAGCCTGGGCGGACTGCAAACCTCGATTCAGAACGAGTGGAAGAATCAGGAAGCCGATTTCCAGCAGTTCGGCAAAGACGTGTGTAAACGCGTGGTGTCCCTGGAAGACAGCCGGAAGGCGCTGGTGGGGACGCTGAAGTAACGCCTCTGCGCGTAGGGCCCCTCACCCCGGCCCTCTCCCCAGGGGAGAGGGAGTAACCAGTTCCCTCTCCCTGTGGGAGAGGGTTAGGGTGAGGGCATCAGGCATTGCAATCGTTGCAGAATAGCCATCAGCATCTCCTCCTCATTAGCCCTGAATTCATGATTCCAGAACCGTACGACTTCCCAGCCGTTCGCATTCAAAAACTCGGTGCGACGAGAGTCATAGGCCTCTTTATCCTGATGTTGCCCCCCGTCCAGCTCAACAATCAGTTTCGCCTTAAAGCAGGCAAAATCCACGATGTACGGCCCAACCGGCATCTGTCGGCGAAACTTATACCCAAAGAAGCGGCGACCTCTGAGCAGATACCAGAGGCGTAATTCTTCGGGTGTCATTTGTTTGCGGAGTTGTTTTGATTTTTCCATCCCCACACTCTGCCAGCCTTTCCCTCAACCAGCAGAACGGGATGTAACATCCTGAATCAGCCTTCAGGATTTTCAGCGAGGAACAGCTCAAGAAGGGAGTTTAGGAACAGCTTACCGTGCTCGGTGATCTGCCAGTACTCATTACACTCGGTCAGATATCCCTGCGCCAACGCCTCGTCAATCTGCGGACGAATCACCGACTCTGACAACCCGGTGTAGAGCGCAAACTCCGCGCGCGGTGCGGCTTCCAGCAGACGGAAGCGGTTCATAAAGAACTCAAACGGCTTATCCACCGCCTCGACGTCATGCTGACGCTCCAGGTAGCGGCCTTCCATAAACCCGCGCGGATGACGCGTTTTTGCAGTGCGCAGAATGCGCCCGTCCGGGAAGGTCACTTTGCCGTGTGCCCCGCAGCCAATCCCCAGATAATCACCAAAGCGCCAGTAGTTCAGGTTGTGCTGACACTGATAGCCCGGCTTCGCATACGCCGAGGTTTCGTATTGCTGATACCCCGCCGCGGTCAAAAGCTGGTGGCCCTGCTCGAAGATATCCCACAGCGCGTCATCGTCCGGCAGCACTGGAGGACGGGAACCAAACAGGGTGTTCGGTTCAATGGTCAACTGATACCACGACAGATGCGGCGGGTTCAGTTCAATTGCCTGACGCAAATCGTCCAGCGCTTCTTCCAGCGACTGATCCGGCAGGCCGTGCATCAAATCGAGGTTAAAACTGCGCAGCCCAAGCCCCGTTGCCAGGTTCGCCGCGCGCTTTGCCTCTTCCGGGCCATGAATGCGCCCCAGGCGCTTCAGCTTTGGCTCGCTAAAGCTCTGCACGCCGATGGAGATACGGCTCACGCCCGCGCGCTGATACTCGACAAAACGGTCGGCCTCAACGGTGCCCGGGTTGGCTTCCATCGTAATTTCAGCATCCGCTGCCAGGTTCAGGCGTGCGCGCACACCGTCCAGCAGCGTCTGCATCGCCGGGCCTGAAAGCAGGCTCGGCGTACCGCCACCAATAAAAATGGTCTTCACTTCACGTCCCTGTGCGTACGGTACATCGGCATCCAGATCGGCCAGCAGATGCGCGACGTAATCATCGTGCGGCACTTCGCCCTTCAGCGCGTGCGAGTTGAAATCGCAGTACGGGCATTTCTGCACGCACCATGGGATGTGAATATAAAGACTCAGAGGCGGCAAATTAGCCATTACGCAGTGCTTCCAGTAACAGTTTCAGGGCGCGTCCACGGTGGGAGATCGCGCTTTTCTCTTCGCGGGTGAGTTCCGCAGCGGTTTTGCCCTCGGTCGGGACAAAGAAAATCGGGTCGTAACCAAAGCCGCCGTTGCCCGCCGCTTCACGGGTGATCACGCCCGGCCAGCTGCCGTGACAGACAATCGGCGTGGGATCTTCCGCGTGACGCATGTAGACCAGCACGCAGTGGAATTGCGCGGTACGCTGTTCGTCAGGGACGTCGTTCAGGGCCACAAGCAGCTTTTCCAGGTTCTGCTGGTCGGTGGCGTCCACCCCGGAATAGCGGGCGGAGTAAATCCCCGGCGCACCGCCCAGAAAATCCACGGCCAGACCGGAGTCATCGGCAATCGCGGGCAGCCCGGTGATCTGCGCCGCATGGCGCGCTTTCAGAATGGCGTTTTCGATAAACGTCAGGCCGGTCTCTTCGGCGGAGTCCACGCCCAGCTCGGTCTGAGCCACCACGTCCAGCCCAAAATCATGTAATAGCGAGGCCAGCTCGCGCACTTTACCGGCATTACCGGTGGCGAGAACAACTTTCTGCATGGTTTAGTCCTGTTTTGTCAGAGCCGCGACTTCCGTCGGGATAGATTGCGGGTTAAGGATTTTTACCTGTTTATGCCGGCCAAGTTCACCTTTCTCAATGATGACCTGGCTTTTAGCGACGCGAAACTGTTTTGCCAGATATTTGGTCAGATGCGCATTCGCCTGGCCGTCAACGGGCGGGGCAGTGATGGCGACTTTTAGCTCGTCGCCATGCAGCCCAACAATGCTGTCGCGGCTGGCTTTCGGCTGAATGTACAGCCGTAAAACCAGCCCGTCGGCGCAGGGGCTAACTGCACTCATAACGCCATCCACAGCCCCGGCAGCAGCATATTACCCGTCGCCTGTAACAGTTCCGCGATACCCATATTCAGCACGTACAGCAGCAAAACGAGAAGCATCGGGGAGAAGTCGATTCCGCCCATCGCAGGCAGCAGGCTACGGATCGGACGCAGCAATGGTTCAGTCAGCTGAATCAACGCGTACTCCACCGGGCTACGGCCCCGGCTTACCCAGCTCATAATCGCCATCACCAGCAGGACCCAGAAGATCAGCGAGCCGACGGTTTTAACCAGGATCAGAACGGCTGAAATCCAGATAATCGGCTGGAAAGTGATGACCATAAACAGCACGATCGCTTTGATAACGCTCAGAATAAACGCCATCAGCAGAGATGAACTGTCAATCGGCCCCATTGCCGGAATGATGCGGCGAAGCGGCCCCACAATGGGCTGCGTGATTTTCACGATAAATTGTGAGAATGGATTGTAAAAATCACAACGGGCCCACTGCATCCAGACGCGCAGTAGCAGCGCCATCGTATACAGTTCAATGACCGTTGAAAGCAGGAAAGTCAACGTCTTCATGGCGTTCCTCAGGTTTCCTTATTATTGGGTGTAATCGCGCGCACCGAAAATTGCTGTGCCGATGCGCACCATGGTGCTGCCTGCCGCGATGGCGGCTTCCATATCGTCCGACATGCCCAGAGAAAGCGTGTCTACCGTGTCATAGCGCGCTTTAAGCGCCTCAAATGCTACAGCCATTTGCTGTGCTACGGCAAACTGCCTTTCATAACTTGACTCTGGTGCCGGAATGGCCATCAGTCCGCGCAGGGTTAAGCGCGGCAGCGCCGCCACGTCCGCCGCCAGCGCATCCAGTTCGCTCAGCGTAATGCCGGACTTGCTGTTTTCATCACTGATGTTGATTTGAATCAGCACGTTAAGCGCTGGCATCTCCATAGGGCGCTGGTCGCTCAAACGGGTAGCGATACGCAGACGATCGATGGTGTGACACCAGTCGAAGTGCTCTGCTACCAGACGGCTTTTGTTCGACTGTAGCGGACCGATAAAGTGCCACTGCAGGTCTGTATTTCCCCGCTCCCGGAAAGCGCGAATCTTATCTACGCCTTCCTGCACATAGTTTTCACCAAAGGCACGATGACCGGCGGCTATCGCTTCTGCGATGGCGCTCGCAGGCTTGGTTTTGCTGACTGCAAGCAACGTAATTTCTTCTGAAGCACGGCCGCAACGCGTTGCCGCGGCTGAGATTTTGTCCCGGACCTGTGCCAGGTTATGCGCAATGTCGTTCATTTTCCGAGGAGTTGTCTATGGATGTGGAAGAAATTGTGGCCCTTAGTGTAAAGCATAACGTCTCCGATCTACACCTGTGCAGTGATTCACCACCGCGCTGGCGCAGGTCAGGCCGTCTTGAACCTGCGCCGTTTCCGCCCCCCGATGTGGAGGCGTTATTAAAAGCGTGGCTCAACGACGAGCAGCAGGGTGCCTGGTGGGCAAACGGGCAGGTAGATTTTGCCGTTAGCCTCACAGGCGGTCAGCGGCTGCGCGGCAGTGCGTTTAAGCATATGCACGGCGTTTCGATCGCGCTACGCCTGTTGCCGCTAACGTGTCCGCAGCTCTCTGCGTTAGGCGTGCCGCGCGCGATCCCGGAGCTTTTGTCCAATGACAATGGCCTGATTCTGGTCACCGGCGCCACCGGCAGCGGGAAATCGACCACCCTGGCCGCGATGGTCGATTTTCTCAATCACCATACGGACGGGCACATTCTGACCCTGGAAGATCCGGTGGAGTTTATGTACCAGAGTGAACGTTGCCTCATCCGGCAGCGGGAGATAGGCCAGCATAGCCCGTCCTTTGCCGAGGCCCTGCGCAGTGCGCTGCGTGAAGATCCGGATGTGATTCTGCTTGGTGAGCTGCGCGACAGCGAGACGATACGCCTGGCGCTGACGGCGGCTGAGACTGGCCATCTGGTGTTGGCCACGCTGCACACGCGCGGCGCGGCGCAGGCGATCGAGCGCCTGGTCGATACCTTCCCGGCGCAGGAGAAAGATCCGGTTCGTAATCAGCTGGCGGGAAGCCTGCGTGCGGTACTGGCGCAGAAGCTGCGTCAGGATGTCCAGGGCGGGCGCGTGGCGCTGTATGAGCTACTGGTGAATACGTCGGCGGCGGCAAACCTGATCCGCGAAGGTAAAACCTGGCAACTGCCGGGCATTATTCAAACGGGGCAGCAGGCGGGGATGCAGAACTTTGAGCAGAGTCTGGCGGAGCGACGGGCGCAGGGGCGGCTGTAGGCCCCGGCGCTCAGTAACCCTGTTCGAAATAGCTTTCGAGGATAATGACGGCTGAAGCTGAATCCACGCTGCCTTTGTTCAACGCCCGGAAGCCACCGTGCTCGAACAGGCCAGCGCGTGCCTCGACGGTGCTCAAACGTTCATCGTGCAGCTTAACGGAGACACCAAAGCGGCCATGAATTTTGTTCGCGAACTTGCGTGCGCGGGCGGTTAGCGGTTGCTCGGTGCCGTCCATGTTCAGCGGCAGACCGACAATCACGTCGTCCGGCTGCCACTCTTTGAGCAAGCGCTCAATAAGGTTCCAGTCCGGCGTGCCGTCGTTAGCTTTCAGCGCTGTGAGCGGGCGGGCGGTGCCGGTGATCCGTTGACCCACAGCGACGCCGATGCTTTTGGTGCCGAAGTCAAAGGCGAGAAGGGTGCCGCTCATTACGCGTGCCCCGCAACGCCAGGCATGGTTAGAATATCAATGCCAATCAGTTTTGCCGCGTCACGCCAGCGATCGGCGATAGGGGTTTTAAACAGGATATTCATATCCGCAGGGGCCGTCAGCCAGGCGTTGTCCAGAATTTCTTGTTCCAGCTGCCCTTTTTCCCAGGAAGCGTAGCCGAGCGCAACCAGCACCTCAGAAGGCTGATTTGCCGTGCCCAGTGTTTCGAGCACATCGCGAGAGGTGGTGACGACGGTGTTATCGGAGATACGAATGCTGGACGAGAAAACCGGCGGGGTATGCAGGATAAAGCCACGATCTTCTGCAAGCGGTCCGCCGAGCATCACCGGTTTATCAAGACGGATTTCCGGCAGCCGCGCTTCAGCAGGGATTTTCAGCTTGTCCAGAATGCCTTCGACCTGAAGGTTTTCCAGCGGCTTATTGATGATAATCCCCATTGCGCCGTCTTCGTTGTATTCGCAAATATAGACCACGGCGCGGCGGAAAATCGGATCCTGGAGAGCAGGCATGGCAATAAGAAAGTGATGCTGTAAATTCATTGTCAGAGGTACTGTTTCCTGGTTTAAAAAGCGACAGCGCCCAGTATGGGGATAAACACAGGCGCTGTCACAGGTTATTTCTGTAAACGTTTTTCGATAGCGTCCATCAGCATTCCGGTGATCGAGATCGGGAATTCCGCTTCGATCTCACGAATGCAGGTCGGGCTGGTGACGTTCACTTCGGTCAGACGATCGCCGATAATATCGAGGCCAACGAAGATCAGGCCTTTGGCTTTCAGCGTAGGGCCGACGCGGCGGGCAATTTCCCAGTCGCTTTCGCTTAACGGACGCGGTTCGCCACGACCTCCGGCCGCCAGGTTGCCACGGGTTTCACCACCCTGCGGGATACGCGCCAGGCAGTAAGGCACCGGCTCGCCGTCTACAACCAGCACACGCTTGTCACCGTCTTTAATGGCCGGCAGATAGTTTTGCGCCATGCAGTAGCGGGTCCCCAGCTCGGTCAGCGTTTCGGCAATCACGCCAATGTTCGGGTCGCCCTCTTTCACGCGGAAGATCGATGCGCCGCCCATGCCGTCCAGCGGCTTCATGATGATGTCGCCGTGCTTCTGCCAGAATTCTTTCAGCTGCGTTTTGCTGCGGGTGACCAGCGTTTCCGGCGTCAGGTCAGAGAACCATGCGGTATAGAGCTTCTCGTTGCAGTCGCGCAGGCTCTGCGGCTTGTTGACGATCAGCGTGCCTTTCTCTTCGGCACGCTCAAGGATATAGGTGGAGTAAATGTATTCGGTGTCGAACGGCGGATCTTTACGCATCAGGATGACGTTAAGGTCGGCCAGGGCAATATCCTGCTCGGTGCCGAATTCGTACCATTTTTCGTAGTTCTGCTCGACGTTAACGATGCGGGTACGTGCGCGGGCTTCACCGTTGATCAGGTACAGATCGTTCATCTCCATATAGTGGAGTTCATAGCCGCGACGCTGCGCTTCCAGCAGCATAGCGAAGCTGGAATCTTTCTTAATGTTAATGTTTGCGATGGGGTCCATCACGATGCCGAGCTTAATCATGTTCTTCTCCGGTTATGGGTCAGGCTTTGCTTCAACCCAGATCGCCAAATCGCACCTGTAGGGCGGTAATGGCGGTGAGTGCCGTTGTCTCAGTGCGCAGAACGCGAGGTCCCAACAGAATATCAGTAAACTGGTAACGCGCCGTCATGGCGATTTCGTCAGCCGACAGGCCGCCTTCCGGGCCAATCAGCAGGCGTACGCGCTCAACGGGCAGCGGCAGCGTATTGATGCTGGCGCTGGCGCGCGGATGAAGATTAAGCTTAAGCCCGCTTTCCTCTTCTGCACACCAGTCCTCCAGATCCATCGCCGGGCGGATCTCCGGGATGCGGTTGCGGCCGCTCTGTTCACAGGCTGCAATGGCAATTTTCTGCCACTGCTGGATCTTTTTGTTCAGACGTTCCGCATCCAGTTTAACGCCGCAGCGCTCAGAAAAAAGTGGCGTAATGAGGCTTACACCCAGTTCAATGGATTTCTGAATGGTGAACTCCATCTTTTCCCCGCGCGACATCACCTGGCCAAGGTGAATGTGCAGCGGGGATTCCCGGTCGTCCACGTCGCCACGCAGCACCTTCACGTGCACGCTTTTTTTATCGGCGCGCGTAATTTCAGCGTCAAAAATCTGATTAGAGCCGTCAAAGAGCTGAATCGCCTGGCCTGCGCCCATGCGCAGCACGCGGCCTACGTGGTTTGCGGCATCATCAGACAGGGCGATTTCGCCGCCTGGGGTAATCAGTTCAGGGTGATAGATGCGAGGGATGCGCATAGTCAGAAATTCCATGTGTCATGCGATATAAGCGAATTGCCGTAGTGTAGGTTAGCTCTTTTGCGCCTGGCAAGCCCGCTGGACGTAAGGGTTGTGATTCCCCTGGACTTTGGCGATACGTTCGTCGCGCTGGCATTCCCAGTCCGTCACCGGGTAGAGCTTGTCCCAGGCATTGAAGAGCTGCGTCTGCTGGCGGGAAAGGTTGAGATCGTAGCGGTCGCGCATATAGAAGTAAGTGCGGGCGATGCTGCCGCGCGCGCGGGCAGGCGGTTCGGCGAGTTTCTCTTTGAAATCGACCTTCATGGCGCACTGACCGTACTGGCCTTCGCCACCGTTCCACTGGCTGTACATGAAGTTTCCGCGGTCGCCATTGACTTCACCCACGGCGGGTTGCAGGTTGTGCATATCGCTTTCCATCTGGCGGTAGACCGGATCTTTTGCGCAATTTTTACGTCCACCGTCCTGCCAGCACTGGCGCTGGTGGCCAAACTGCCAGGCCGGAACAACGTGTTCCCATTCGATTCGGCTGGCGCGGTTCTCGTTCTTGCGCACCTTATAGCCGCAGGATCCCAGATCCACGATCCCTTTCTTACCCTGCCAGTTAATTTTACAGCCGCAGTAGAAATCACCCGGTACGTCGGCGTTAATCTTTACGCCTGCGGTTTTTGCCTGTGAGAAACTGTGAATACCGTCGGCCAGAGCATGGCCGGAGAGCGCCGTCGCCAGAAAAGCGACTGCGAGAGAAACATTACGGGACATCTTACACTCCGTGTCAAAACGAGCCCGCAACGTAACGAATGTTGTTCCCGTATGCAATCAGTCAGATCAGGAAAGTTCCTGAAAGTTCGAGTGATTATTCCGCCACCAGTGGTTCGCCGCACTTTACGCAGCGATAGGTCGCCTCGCCGCGCACCACGCGGTTGTGACGGCGGACGGTAAGCTGGTGCTGCTGGCACTGGCAGCGGTAGGGAAACGTATTGCGGCGTACCGATTCCAGCTCGAACTGGTGGGTGCGGCGAGCCGGAACGCCGAGCACCGCCTCCATCATCCATTTCCACTCTTTGCCGTGCGGCGCGACGCGGCCAAAGTGTTTCCACACCAGAAGGTGGGCCAGCTCGTGCGGCACCACTTCTTCGATAAACGCCTGCTGATTTTCCATCATCAACACCAGATTCAGGCGGATCTCATACGATTCCAGCCAGGCGGTGCCCGCCGCGGTGCCACGCTGCTGATAGACCAGCTTCGGTTCAGGATAATTGCGGCCGAGCTTCAGGTTGGCCTGGGCGAGTTTTTCCCGCAGGCTGCGCATAACGGCTTGCTGAATGGCGATGGGGAGACGGGGAGATTTCATAGGGGCAGAGCATAAAGCGGGAAGCGGGGAGGCGCAAGAGGCGCCTCCCCGCAGGAGGATCAGTCGTGTGCGCCGATTTCGCGCAGAGGACGACCTTTCATCAGGTTACGTTCAATGTGTTCCAGTGAAACATGTTTGGTTTCAGGAACCAGCCAGATCGTGAGAACAATAAAGAACAGGTTCAGACCGGCGTAGACCCAGAAGGTATTGGCATTACCCAGGGTATTGAGCATGGTCAGGAACGTTGCGCCGACGATCATGTTGGCAATCCAGTTGGTTGCGGTAGAGCAGGTGATACCAAAATCACGCCCTTTCAGCGGCTGGATCTCAGAACACAGTACCCAAATCAGCGGACCGGCGCTCATCGCAAACCCAATGATAAACATCAGCAGCATCGCCACGGCGAAGTACTGTGCCGTTGGGGAGTGAATGCCCATGTGCATCATGGTACCCAGCACGCCCATCCCGACGGCCATGACCAGGAAGCCCAGCGTCAGGGTTGGTTTACGCCCCCAGCGGTCCACCAGACCGATAGCGATAAAGGTCGCCAGCACGTTGGTCAGGCCGACGATCACGGTGCCCCACATCTGTTCGGTGGTGTTGGTGTAGCCCGCCAGTTCGAAGATTTTCGGCGCGTAATACATGATGACGTTCATCCCGGTGAACTGTTGCATGATCTGTAACAGCACACCGAGGAACACCGCGCGGCGGAAGTTGCTGTTCTCTTTGAACAGCGCCCAGCCGGACTGTTTGACCTTCAGGCTTTCGCGGATCTCTTCCAGCTCGTTTTTGGCTTCGGCGCTGGTATCACGCAGGCGTAAGAGCACGCGTTCGGCATCGTGGAAGCGGCGTTTGGCGGCGAACCAGCGCGGGCTGTCCGGCAGGAAGAAGACACCAATCAGCAGCAGAATGGCCGGAATGATGATGACGCCCAGCATCCAGCGCCATGCGCCGCTGTAGCTGAAGGCGGTATCGGAAAGATAAGCCCCCAGAATACCGATGGTGATCATCAGCTGGTACATGGAAATCATGCTGCCGCGGATTTTTTCCGGTGCGATTTCAGACAGGTACAGCGGGGCAGTATAAGACGCCACGCCCACTGCCAGACCGAGCAGCACGCGGGAGAGGATCAGCACTTCAACGTTAGGCGCAGCGGCAGAGAACAGTGAGCCGGCAACGAACAGGATCGCGCCGATCATCAGGCTCTTTTTACGCCCGAGCTTAAAGGAGAGCCAGCCGCTGCCGACCGCGCCGACGGCGGCACCGAACATCATGGAGCTGACCACCCATTCCTGAGTGTGTGCGCTAATCTGGAACTCATCGGTGATGAAAGGTAATGCACCGGCAATTACGCCAATATCCAGGCCAAAGAGTAATCCTGCCAGAGCGGCGAGGAAGCAGACGAAGAACGTCATTGCCTTATTGGACGTACGCCCCTGTTTATTATTGTCAGGCATTATGCCCTCCAGTTGGGTTATCAGTTTTTACGATATTAAGAGTAGGTGAGCGGCTCATAAAAATATGTGAGTCAAATCACAACGGTGTAATCGGTTACACTAGTTTGTAACCGTAAAAATAATTAAAGCTTTGAAAATATAGAGGTAAATTAATTGATATGCATCGCGTTTGCACAAATTTCAGACTTAACTGAAAGGGAATGTAACAGCAGAAGAAATGCGATCATGCAAAGAGAATATTCTGAAAGCGGGGTATAGAGAGTGAGGTGTAAACGGTTCCAAACATTGCCGGGTGGCGGCTGCGCCTTACCCGGCCTACCAAAATTCACTACCCGTAGGTCGGGTAAGGCATAGCCGCCACCCGACATAAAAAAGGCCAGCACAAAGGCTGGCCTGTTTAAGCTGCTGGCAGTCGATTATTTCAGACCGGCAGCATCACGCAGCAGGGCGGCTTTGTCGGTTTTTTCCCAAGGGAAATGTTCGCGACCAAAGTGACCGTACGCTGCGGTTTCCTGGTAGATTGGGTGCAGCAGATCCAGCATCTGAATCAGACCGTATGGACGCAGGTCGAAGAACTCACGCACCAGCAGGGTCAGCTGTTCAGAAGGCACTTTTTCAGTACCGAAGGTTTCCACCATGATGGAGGTTGGCTCAGCCACGCCGATGGCGTAGGAAACCTGAATTTCACAGCGGTCAGCCAGGCCCGCAGCAACGATGTTTTTCGCCACATAACGTGCAGCGTACGCCGCAGAACGGTCCACCTTAGACGGGTCTTTACCGGAGAACGCGCCGCCACCGTGGCGCGCCATGCCGCCGTAGGTATCTACGATGATTTTACGACCGGTCAGACCGCAGTCACCCATTGGGCCGCCGATAACGAAGCGTCCGGTTGGGTTGATGAAGAATTTGGTCGCAGAGCTCAGCCATTCAGTTGGCAGAACCGGCTTAATGATCTCTTCCATCACCGCTTCCTGCAGGGATTTCTGGTCAATATCTTCAGCATGCTGCGTGGAAAGAACCACGGCATCAATGCCGACGATTTTCCCGTCGTCATACTGGAAGGTCACCTGGCTTTTCGCATCCGGACGCAGCCACGGCAGGGTGCCGTTTTTACGCACTTCAGCCTGACGCTGCACCAGACGGTGTGCGTAAGTCACCGGCGCTGGCATCAGCACGTCGGTTTCGTTGGTCGCGTAGCCGAACATCAGGCCCTGGTCGCCCGCGCCCTGTTCCAGCGGATCGGCACGGTCAACGCCCTGGTTGATGTCCGGGGACTGTTTGCCAATAGCGCTCAGTACGGCGCAGGAGTTGGCATCAAAGCCCATATCAGAATGTACATAACCGATCTCACGCACCGTGTTACGGGTGATCTCTTCGATATCTACCCATGCGCTGGTGGTGATCTCACCGCCAACCAGAACCATGCCGGTTTTGACATAGGTTTCACACGCTACGCGCGCCTTTGGATCCTGCGCGAGGATCGCATCCAGCACCGCATCGGAGATTTGGTCAGCAATTTTATCAGGATGTCCTTCTGATACGGACTCGGACGTAAACAGGTGTTTTGCCATGTTTTATTTCACCTAAAAGGAATTTGGTTAGCTCGAACTGCTGTGTGGAATAGCCAAAGGAGATAATTCTACCAAGGCCTGCAGGATTTTGACACTGGCAGTCTGAGTGTTAATCGGTATGGATGGATTAACATCTGGACGTCTATTTTAGGTCACTTCTTCACCCGATTTCCAGTTTTTTTTGACTCACCTCTCACTGCGTTGAAAACACGGCTGGAAATTTTTCCTGACGGCGCTGGCAACCTGCGCATTTTTGTTTTGCTTTTTAGCGACCTTCTCGGTATAAAACGCGGCGCGCGGCTCATATAAATTAAGCGCTCGATGAACACATCGTGTCGCCACTTCCAGCCGGGTTAAGCAGTGAACTTTTAGCTTTGGCTTGTGGTCCGTTTCAGCAGAGGCGGCCGTGGAGGTGATACGAGATAATGAACCATTGTTTTCCGCTCATTCAGCGCAGTCGTTCTGGCGCGCATTTGATTCCCACCCGCACTTCTGGTCTAAACACCTGCCGATGTTATACCCATCTCGGTGCTTCTCAGGATTCCAGAGCCGGTCACGCTTTGTGAAAACTGAACAAGGGCGCTCTTGTTAATACAGGAGTTTTCTCGTGGTTTCGCCGAACCTTGTCATACAGAGTTCGGATACGTGTTTTACAATGATATGAATAAGAAACCGGTCGCACGGTCTGGATTTCAGCATACTCTGCTGGGAAATGGAGCCGTTAATGGGTTGTTATCGCCGTATAACGCTGCGATAGTAGTCAACTGTTTTACACTTAATACAAAGAGTTGAGGTTCGCTATGTCTGACGACATGTCTTCGCTTTCGCCTTCGTCAGCAGGCGAACAGGGTGTACTACGTTCTATGCAGGAGGTTGCGATGAGCTCCCAGGAAGCCAGCAAGATGCTGCGCACTTACAATATTGCCTGGTGGGGCAATAACTACTACGACGTTAACGAGCTGGGCCACATCAGTGTCTGCCCGGATCCGGACGTCCCGGAAGCGCGCGTGGATCTCGCTAAGCTGGTGAAAGCCCGTGAAGCCCAGGGTCAGCGCTTGCCTGCACTGTTCTGCTTCCCGCAGATCCTGCAACATCGCCTGCGTTCTATTAACGCCGCGTTCAAACGCGCGCGGGAATCGTATGGTTATAACGGCGACTATTTCCTCGTTTACCCGATCAAGGTAAACCAGCACCGTCGCGTGATTGAGTCCCTGATCCACTCCGGCGAACCGCTGGGCCTGGAAGCTGGCTCCAAAGCGGAGCTGATGGCGGTTCTGGCGCACGCGGGCATGACCCGGTCGGTGATCGTCTGTAACGGCTATAAAGACCGCGAATACATTCGTCTGGCGCTGATTGGCGAGAAGATGGGCCACAAGGTCTATCTGGTGATCGAGAAGATGACCGAAATCGCGATCGTGCTGGAAGAGGCCGAGCGTCTGAACGTGATCCCACGCCTTGGCGTGCGTGCGCGACTGGCGTCGCAGGGTTCCGGTAAATGGCAGTCTTCCGGCGGTGAAAAATCCAAGTTCGGCCTCGCGGCGAACCAGGTGCTTCAGCTGGTGGAAATTCTGCGCGAGCGCGGTCGTCTGGACAGCATTCAGCTGCTGCACTTCCACCTTGGCTCGCAGATGGCCAACATTCGCGACATTGCCACCGGCGTGCGTGAATCGGCACGTTTCTACGTTGAGCTGCACAAGCTTGGCGTAAATATTCAGTGCTTTGACGTGGGCGGTGGCCTGGGCGTGGATTACGAAGGGACACGCTCGCAGTCTGACTGCTCGGTCAACTACGGCCTGAACGAATACGCCAACAACATTATCTGGGCGATTGGCGATGCCTGCGAAGAGCACGGCCTGCCGCACCCGACGGTGATCACCGAATCCGGCCGCGCGGTCACTGCGCACCATACGGTGCTGGTCTCTAACATCATCGGCGTTGAGCGCAGCGAAATCACTGAAGCCACGCCTCCGGCAGACGATGCTCCACGTTCCCTGCAAAGCATGTGGGAAACCTGGCAGGAGATGCACGAGCCGGGCACGCGTCGTTCTCTGCGCGAATGGCTGCACGACAGCCAGATGGATCTGCACGACATTCACGTCGGTTATTCTTCAGGCACCTTTAGCCTGCAGGAACGCGCGTGGGCGGAGCAGCTCTATCTGAACATGTGCCATGAAGTGCAGAAGCAGCTCGATCCGAGCAACCGCGCACACCGTCCGATTATCGACGAGTTGCAGGAACGTATGGCGGACAAAATGTACGTCAACTTCTCCCTGTTCCAGTCGATGCCGGATGCCTGGGGTATCGACCAGCTGTTCCCGGTTCTGCCGCTGGAAGGGTTGAATCATGCGCCGGAACGCCGCGCGGTGCTGCTGGACATTACCTGTGACTCCGACGGCGCGATTGACCACTACGTCGACGGTGACGGTATCGCAACGACCATGCCAATGCCGGAGTACGATCCGGAGAACCCGCCAATGCTGGGCTTCTTTATGGTGGGTGCGTATCAGGAGATCCTCGGCAACATGCACAACCTGTTCGGTGATACCGAAGCGGTTGACGTGTTTGTCTTCCCTGACGGCAGCGTGGAGGTTGAGCTGTCCGACGAAGGGGACACCGTGGCGGATATGCTCGAATACGTTCAGCTGGATCCGAAAAAACTGCTCACCCAGTTCCGCGATCAGGTCAAAAACACCGGTCTGGACGATGCGCTGCAGCAGCAGTTCCTGGAAGAGTTTGAAGCGGGTCTGTACGGTTACACCTACCTGGAAGACGAATAAGCTTTTTATTCCCTCTCCCCTCTGGGGAGAGGGTTAGGGTGAGGGGCAAAGGCCGCACAATGCCCTATACTCACTTGAACCCGTATGAATTAACGGCGATAATTCGCCCCACTATGCGATTTACGAATCAATCCCTTCCTCGTCGGGTTTAACGACGCGGAGGGGATTTTTTTTCATCTGTTTTAATGTATCGACTTTATAAGAGGTCAGGACATGAGCACTTTAGGTCATCAGTACGATAACTCTCTGGTATCTAACGCGTTTGGTTTTTTACGCCTTCCGATGAACTTCCAGCCTTACGACAGCGATGCTGACTGGGTGATCACCGGCGTACCGTTCGACATGGCAACGTCCGGTCGTGCGGGTGGACGTCATGGCCCGGCGGCAATTCGTCAGGTTTCCACCAACCTGGCCTGGGAGCACAACCGCTTCCCGTGGAACTTCGACATGCGCGAGCGCCTGAACGTGGTGGACTGCGGTGATCTGGTGTACGCCTTCGGTGACGCGCGCGAAATGAGCGAAAAATTGCAGGCGCACGCCGAGAAGCTGCTGGCGGCCGGTAAACGCATGCTCTCCTTCGGCGGTGACCACTTCGTGACACTGCCGCTGCTGCGCGCCCACGCGAAGCACTTCGGTAAAATGGCGCTGGTGCACTTTGACGCGCATACCGACACCTACGCGAACGGCTGCGAATTCGACCACGGCACCATGTTCTACACCGCGCCGAAAGAAGGCCTGATCGATCCGAACCACTCCGTGCAGATCGGCATCCGCACCGAGTTCGACAAAGACAACGGCTTCACCGTACTCGACGCGGGCCAGGTGAACGATCGCGGCGTGGACGATATTCTGGCTCAGGTTAAGCAGATCGTCGGCGATATGCCTGTCTACCTGACCTTCGACATCGACTGCCTGGATCCGGCATTCGCACCGGGTACCGGTACGCCGGTGATCGGCGGCCTGACGTCAGACCGCGCCATCAAGCTGGTGCGCGGCCTGAAGGATCTGAACATTGTCGGGATGGACGTGGTGGAAGTGGCTCCGGCCTATGACCAGTCCGAGATCACCGCGCTGGCCGCGGCGACCCTGGCGCTGGAAATGCTCTACATCCAGGCAGCGAAAAAAGGCGAATAAGCCTTACGCGCTGATTGCTGCTGCGCGCCGCATGCGCAGCAGCAACATTCCCCAGGCCAGCGTGAAGGTGTGGACAAACCCCGGTTATTTCGCGGGCGATGACCATTCCCGTCAGCGAGCCTAACAAAGGCGAAACCGCGCAGACCGCGGCCCAAATCGCAATGCTGCTTAATAATCCCTGCCGATAATGAAGTTTGCTTTCAATAACCGGCGTTAATAATAGAGCGGAAAAACCATAACCCAGAAGAAAGCAGGTCATGAGTAGACCCTGTAACATTCTGTTTTCATTTAACTGAAAATGTTCGGCAAATTCCGGGTTTAAAATCATTACCGAGATATTTACCCGATCGACGTACGAAATAATAATGAGTAATAAAAGCGCAATCGTGCCTTGCCATCTTGCCGTCATCATGTCCGCCTTACGTTTTTTGTAACTTATATTTTTCATCAATGTGATTGTCACGGAGCTAAAATGATTCACCTGTGAAACTCATTGTTTATTAAAGATAAATTAAAAATCAGTTTCACCGGTGAAACGCGAAAGAGGTGACGTTAATTTATTTTTAAAGAGTAAAAAGAAAGGAAGTCAATATCTTTTATTCAAAATAAGAGACCATTAAAAAAACGTATTTCTCACGCTGTAATAATGAAAATTTCATATCGCTGCATTTTTTCGTGATCCCTTGCACACTTAGTTAATTAATTGCCGATCGATTAACAAATTCGTCACATTGTCGCTTGACGAAACATTCATCGCTTTTATATTGACCGTATTAAATAAGAAACAGAGTTTCATATATGAAACAAAAGCCTGGAGGATCGTGATGAGCTGGATAGGCGTATGTGACGCAGAACAAGTACAGGAAGATTTCCCTTTTAGCGGCAACGTCGACGGGAAAGAGATCGGCGTTTACCTGATCGACGGTGAATATTACGCGCTGGAAGACGTATGCCCCCACGCCTATGCCCTGCTGAGTCAGGGCTTCGTAGAAGACGGCAAGGTGGAATGCCCGCTGCACGAGGCGGTGTTCGACGTCAAAACCGGCCAGTGTCTGCACGGCCCCGGAGGACGCAACCTCAACCGTTACCCGGTTCGGGTCTTTGAAAACCAGATTCAGATTACCTTTGTTGAGGAGACCGTGGCATGAGCGACACGCTGAACTACAACCCGGCGCTGCCGGAAAGCCGCCAGTTTACCCCGCCGGCAGAGGGCGGTAATGGCGCCATTCACAAGCCGGGCGAGTACCAGAACCTGATCTGGCAGACCCGCAGCCGTGAGCCGGAAAGCTGGGAGGTGAAGCTGATTGCGACGCTGGAAGAGCTTTTCGAACAGGGCGTTGAAACCCTGCCGGAGCTGGTAAACGGGCTGAACGCGGTGCGCATGCACGACCAGCAGGGCGAGCCGTGGAGCGACGCCAGCTTCCAGGCATTCTTACAGGTTAACGGCTACTGAGGGCAATGCGATGACAACGACCGTACAACACTATCTGGATAAAGGCCTGCGCGGCCTCTGGTATCCGGTGCTGGCGAGCTGGGAAGTGCAGTCTGCTCCTGTGGGCATCACCCGCCTGGGCGAGCAGATTGTGGTCTGGCGCAACAAAGACGGCCAGGTGCAGGCGCTGGAGGACCGTTGTCCGCACCGCGGCGCGCGCCTGTCTATGGGCTGGAACCTCGGCGACCGCATCGCCTGCTGGTATCACGGCGTAGAGGTGGCGGGCAACGGCGAGGTGAAAGACGTGCCCGCTGTGGATAAATGTCCGCTGGTCGGCCAGCAGTGCGTGCGCAGCTATAACGTGCAGGAGGCGCACGGCGCCATCTTCCTCTGGTTTGGCGTCACCGCGGATCAGCAGCCGGACGAACTGACCTTCCCGGATGAACTCGCCGACACGGAAAACTTCAGCAACTTCCTCTGCACCGCCGCGTGGAAATGCAATTACCAGTACGCGCTGGAAAACGTGATGGACCCGATGCACGGCACCTATCTGCACTCCTCCTCGCACTCGATGGCGGAAGGGGATCGCAAGGCCGACATGGTGCTCCAGCCGACCAAAACCGGCTTTATCTTTGAGAAGAAAGGGCAGAGCGGCGTCAACTTCGACTGGGTGGAGCTGGGCAACAGCGGCACCTGCTGGATGCGTCTCTCCATTCCGTACAAGAAGCGTTTCGGGCCGGGCGGCCACTTCTTTATCGTCGGCATGGTGGTGCCGGAAGATAACGACAACTGCCGCGTCTTCTTCTGGCGCATTCGCCGGGTGCAGGGCTGGCAGCGCGATATGTGGCGCTTCATGTACCGCAACCGGCTGGAAAAACTGCACTGGGAAGTGCTGGAGCAGGACCGCGTGGTGCTGGAGAGCCTGGCGCCAAACGCCCGCGATCATGAATACCTGTATCAGCACGACGTTGGCCTCTCGCGCCTGCGTCGCATGATGCAAAAGGCCGCCAAAGAGCAGCTGGCGATGCGTGAAGCACAGCAGGGGGCCGCCTGATGAACGGGCTGCTGAGCGGTAAGCGCATCGTCATAACCGGCGCCGCGCGCGGGCTGGGCTACCACTTTTCCCAGGCCTGCGCGGAGCAGGGCGCGGCGGTGGTGATGTGCGACATCCTCAAAGGCGAGCTGGCCGAGAGCGCCCACCGGCTGAGCGAGCGGGGATATGCGATCGAATCGCACGTTATCGATCTGGCCGATCCGCAGTCCATTGAGCAGGTGTTCAGCGCGATTGGCGAGCAGGGGCTGATTGACGGCCTGGTGAACAACGCGGCGATGGCGACGGGCGTCGGCGGCAAAAATATGCTCGATTACGATCCGGATCTCTGGGATCGGGTGATGAGCGTCAACGTCAAAGGCACCTGGCTGGTAACGCGCGCCGCCGTACCGCTGCTACGCGAGGGGGCGGGCATCGTGAACGTCGCGTCCGACACCGCGCTGTGGGGCGCGCCGCGCCTGATGGCCTACGTCGCCAGCAAGGGCGCCGTGATTGCCATGACCCGCTCAATGGCGCGCGAACTGGGTGAAAAGCGTATACGCATTAACGCCATCGCTCCGGGGCTAACCCGCGTCGAGGCGACGGAATATGTCCCCGCCGAACGGCATCAGCTCTACGAAAACGGCCGCGCGTTAACCGGGGCACAGCAGCCGGAAGACGTCACCGGCAGCGTGGTCTGGCTGTTAAGCGATCTGTCGCGGTTCATCACCGGACAGCTGATCCCGGTCAACGGCGGTTTTGTATTTAACTAAGGTAGGGCGATGATGGCAAACGATCAGGAAGTGAAGTATCTGGTGCCGGGGCTGGAGCGCGGTTTACAGCTGCTGTTGGCCTTTGGCGAGCAGCATCGCGATCTGACCTTTGCCGAACTGCATCGGCTGGTGGATATGCCGAAGGCCACCGCCTATCGCGTGGTACAGACGCTGGAGTACATGGGATTTCTGGAGCGCAACACGCGCACCAATACCTTTTCGCTGGGCATGAACGTGCTGCGTCTTGGCTTTGAGTACATCGCCTCGCTGGACGTGGCGCAGGTCGGCCAGCCGGTGATCGAGCAATTGCGCGACGTGAGCCAGTGCAGCAGCCATCTGGCGATCCGCGACGGGCGCGACATTATCTATATCGCCCGCGTCAGCGCCGCCGGGTCGCGTATCAACCAGGTCAGCATTGGTACCCGTCTGCCGGTGCACTGCACCTCGCTGGGCCGCATGCTGTTGACCGATATTTCCCGCGCTGATTTCGAACAGCTGTTCCCGCATGAGCGCCTGCCGGGCAACACGCCGGGGCAGCTTCACGACCGCGAAGCCCTGTGGCAGATGGTGCAGCAGGACAAAGCCCGCGGGTATGTCATTGGCGAATCCTTCTTCCGCCACGGCATCTCTTCCATCGTCTACCCGGTGTATGACCGAAGCGGCCGCGTGGCGGCGGTGGTCAGCATTCTGGTGCCGTCGGAGGAGATCCCACTGAGCGACCGCGAGCGCCTGCAAAACGAGGTTCGCCTTGCGGCGGATAAAATTTCTGGCTTCTTAGGGTATCTGTCACAGGCCAGTTAAATCAGTGAGTTAACGTCAGGCGCTTGACTGCGTCGGGCATGTTTTACGCCCAATCTGGGCCAGATGAGGCAACGAACGATGAGTATAACCGGAATTGAAAAGCTGGAATTTGGTGTGGAAGACCTGACGCACTGCGCCAAATTTATGCGTGATTTTGGCCTGACGGGCGATGCCAGCGGCCAGCGTTTCACCACCCTGAGCGGCGCGCGCGTGGAGCTTAACCCGATCGACAGCCCCGACCTGCCGCCCGCGTTTGAAGCGGGCAACACCCTGCGCCGCATGACCTGGGCGGTTGCCAGCCAGTCTGAGCTGGATGCGCTGCGCCCGAAGCTGGCGCAACAGCCAGGTTTTCGTGAAGTGGGCGACGCGCTGGAATGCCTGGATCCGAACGGCATGACGCTGCGCGTGCAGGTGACCCAGCAGACCGACGTGGAGCTTAACGTCGAGCCAATAAACCAGTGGGGCGACGCCCGCCGTATCGACACGCCCAGCCCGGTTTACGATCGCGCCCAGCCGATCAACGTGGGGCATGTGGTGTTCTTCGTGGAAGAGCTGGCGGCAGTGGAGAAATTCTACCGCGAGGTGCTCGGCTTCCAGGTCTCGGATCGCTATATCAACCGCGCCGTGTTCCTGCGCTGCGGGGCGCGTGGCGGCCATCACAACCTGTTCCTGCTGCAACTGCCGAACCGCAAGCGCGGCCTTAACCACGTGGCCTTCACCGTGCGCGACATCCACGAGGTGATCGGCGGCGGTATCGCGATGAATAAACATGACTGGAGCACCTTTATCGGGCCGGGCCGTCATCCGGTGTCGTCGGCGTACTTCTGGTACGTCAACAGCCCGACCGGCGGCGCGTTTGAGTATTACACCAACGACGACTACCTGACCGAAAACTGGCAGCCGCGTGAGCTGGAGCACTCCCTGGTCTCCTTTACCGAATGGGCGGTGGAGGGCGGGATTGACCACGACACGCGCCGTCAGCAGAAAAAGCCGGAGGCGGTATGACATCGCGCATTGTCATTATCGGCGGCGGCCAGGCGGGCGGCTGGGCGGCGAAAACCCTGCGTGACGAGGGCTTCGACGGCGAGATTTGCGTGGTGGCGGAAGAGGAATGGGATTTCTACGAGCGGCCGCCGCTGTCAAAAGCGTCTCTGCTGGAGCCGGACTCCGCGCTTCCGCGGCTGTTTAGCGAAGAAGCGCAGCAGGCGCTGAACCTGATCTGGTACCGCCCGCTGCGTGCTGAATCAGTCGATCGTGAAGAGAAAATCGTGCGTTTAAGCAACGACGAATGTCTTAGTTACAACATCCTTTTAATCGCTACCGGCGGTCGGGCGCGCCTGCCTTCGCAGGCGTGGGCCAGCCATCCGCAGGTTTATACCCTGCGCCACTGGCAGGACGCGCAGCGCCTGAAAAGTCGCCTGTCGGAAAGTCACAAACTGGCGATTATCGGCGGCGGCTGGATTGGCCTTGAGATTGCCGCTTCCGCGCGGAAAAGCGGCATGGCGGTCACCCTGTTCGAGCAGCAGCCTGCGCTCTGCATGCGCTCGGTGAGCGGCGAGGTGTCGCAGCGCCTGGAGGCCATCCACCGCGAGCAGGGGGTGGAGATCCGTACCGGCTGCGGCGCGCTGGAGCTGGAGGACGATAACGGCCTGCCGGTTATCCACTGCGAAGGCAACCGTGAAAACTTTGATACGGTCGTGGTCGGGATCGGCGTCGATCTCAATCTGGAGCTGGCGCTTGATGCGGGGCTGAAAACCGGGCGCGGGATCGTGGTGGATGCCCAGGGACGCACCTCGGATCCATTCATCTTTGCCGCTGGCGATGTGGCCCAGCACCATCACTACGGCCTGTGCATCCAGTCCTGGGCCTTCGCCCAGAATCAGGCAGTGGCGACGGCGAAAGCGATGCTCAACCGCGATGCGCCAGGTTATGACGACGCGCCGTGGCTGTGGTCGGATCAATATCAGCACAATATTCAGATCCTCGGTATTCCGCAGCCGGAGAGTAAAACGATAGTGCGTGAAGATGCGCTGTTCTTCTCGCTGGATGAAAACGGGCGGCTGACGCAGCTGGTGGCGTTCAACGATGCGCGCACCGTCAAGCTGGCGAAGCGCTGGATGGCGGCGGGGCGGGATCTGTCGAACGTACCGCTTGCCGACCCGACATTTTCACTGATGTCACTGCGATAGCTAACCCGCACCCGTAGGGGGAGAGATGACCACACTAGAGACGAACACCGCGCCGGTTGAGGCGAGCGGTGAGGGGACCCGCACGCCCGAAAAAGCGGTGCGCTGGGCCATCCCGTTGTCGCTGCTGGCCTGCGTGCTGCTGGCGTTTTTCGACAAAATCAGCATCGCGGCGCTCTTTTCGGATACCCATTTCCAGCAGGCGATGGGCATTGATTTCGACACCACGCGCCTCGGCATATTGATGAGCGCCTTCCTGCTGAGCTACGGCTTTTCGTCGGTATTTTTGAGCGGTTTAGGCGACAAAATCGCGCCGCTGCGCCTGCTCACCGGGATGATGGCTGTGTGGTGCGTGCTGATGGTGGCGATGGGCTTTACCCATAACTACACGCTGATGATCGTCCTGCGCATCCTGCTGGGCGTGGCGGAAGGGCCGCTGTTCCCGCTGGCTTTCGCCATCGTGCGCCACAACTTCCCGCAGCATCTGCAGGCGCGCGCCACCATGCTGTGGCTGCTGGGCACACCGGTAGGGGCGGCAATTGGCTTCCCGCTCTCCCTCTGGCTGCTGAACACCTTCGGCTGGCAGAGCACCTTCTTTGTCATGGCCATGCTTACCGTGCCGGTGCTTATCTTTGTACGCATCGGCCTGCGCGGGATCCGTCTGGAGGCTAAACCCGGCACCTCGCAGGCGTCTCAGGACGAGCGGCGCGCGGCGCGGCGCGAGCTGTTCGTCAGCCCGCATTTCTGGATCATCTGCATCTTTAACATCGCGTTCCTGACCTACCTGTGGGGCATCAACGGCTGGCTGCCTGGCTACTTAATTAAGGGCAAAGGCATCCACCTGGAGCATGCAGGCTGGCTGTCGTCGATGCCGTTCATCGCCATGCTGGCGGGGGAAGTGATTGGCGCGTGGCTCTCGGACAGGGTCGATAAGCGCGCGGCGGCCTGCTTTATCTCGATGGCGGGGGCGGCGGTGGGGCTGGCGGCGGTGATGCACCTCGATACCCCGCTCGCCGTCATCGCGGCGATGAGCTTCAGCACCTTTATGTGGGGCACCGGCGCGCCCAACATTTTCGCCCTGCTGGCGAAGGCCACCCATCCCCGGGTGAGCGCCACGGCGGGCGGCATTTTCAACGGGCTGGGAAACTTTGCAGGCGCGCTGTCGCCGGCGGTGATGGGCGCGCTTATCGCCTTCACCCACAGCATGGATTCCGGGCTGATTTTTCTGGCGGTGATGGCGGCGGTGGGCTGCGTCCTGTTACTGCCGCTGCTGAGACGTTACTGAGGAGAGTGTCATGACTGATTCAACCGTAACCCACAAAACGGGCATCAAACCTGACCATCTGACGATGGAAGAGTGGGTCGAGTCGCGCATCGCGCGCTTCGAAGGCCGTAAATACGACTGGAACGCGCTGAAGTTCCAGGCCGATTTTGACCCGAAATACCGCCGGGCGCAGATGCGCTACATCGGCACCGGCGCAACCGGCGTGGCGAACGACACCAATACCGTGCAGGCGGACCATTTCACCTTCTCCACCATGGTACTGCCGTCGAAGTGCGAAGGGCCGCTGCACCTGCACGACGACGTGGAAGAGGTGTTCTTCATGCTCAAGGGGCAAATCACGCTGATGATCCAGGATGGCGACAACTACACCGAAACGGTGCTGCGCGAGCGTGACCTGATCTCCGTCCCGCCGGGCATCTATCGCGGCCTGTTTAACCACGGGGAAGAGGAAGCGCTGATGTGCGTCATGCTGGGGACCAACAAGCCGGAAATCCCGACCTATCCGTCCGACCATCCGCTCTCGAAAGTGAAGCGGAACTAAGGGGGCGCCATGACGGGTTTTCGTGAACAGGGAAGCGGCATTCCGCTGATGCTGCTACACGGGATCAGCTCTGGCGCTGCGTCCTGGCACAAGCAGATGGCGCTGAACGGTTTTCGCGTGCTGGCGTGGGACATGCCCGGTTATGGCGAAAGCCCGATGCTGGCCGTCGCGCGGGCAAACGCGGGGGATTACGCCGACGCGCTGGCGGCGATGCTCGACCGCGCCGGTGTCTGGCAGGCAGTGCTGGTTGGCCATTCCCTGGGGGCACTGGTCGCAAGTGCCTTTGCGGCGAAGTTCCCGGATCGCGTCATTCATCTTGTACTGGCCGACGCTGCGCAGGGCTACGGCAATGCCGCGCCGGAGCAGCGGGAGCAGGTCTGGCGCAACCGCGAGCAGCAGATGGCATTGGGCGGCGAAATCCTCGCCCAGACCCGTGCCGCGAAGCTGCTGCGCCCCGGCGCGCGCGCGGAAGATATCGCCACCGTCGCGGCGGGCATGCGCACGCTGCGCCCGGAAGGCTACCTTGCCGCCGCGTGGATGCTGGCGAATGACGACATTCACGGCTGGCTTAAACGATACTCCGGCACGTTTGAAGTCTGGTGCGGCGAGCAGGACGCGATAACGCAGCCCGAACTGGTGCAGGGGCTGGCGCTGCGCTACGGCATGCCGTTTACCGCCATTCCGCAGGCCGGGCACGCCAGCTATCTCGATAACGACGTGTTTTTCAACCAACAGCTTTTA
>NZ_JABMCU010000270.1:0-4629 GCF_013179605.1 Enterobacter sp. CM29
TCCCTAACCCTCAGCATATGCTGTTACCGGGTATGTTTGTCCGTGCACGCATTGACGAAGGCACACAGCCTGATGCCATCCTTGTTCCCCAGCAGGGGGTAACCCGTACACCTCGCGGTGATGCAACCGTGCTTGTGGTAAACGATAAAAACCAGGTGGAATCTCGCACTGTCGTTGCACCGCAGGCGATTGGCGATCGGTGGTTGATCACGGAAGGTCTGAAAAATGGCGACCGCGTCATTATCAGCGGCCTGCAAAAAGTTCGCCCTGGCGTCACCGCCGTGGCTATTCCTGATACCGCCGCGACTCCAGCCAGTTAAGGGATAACGAGATGGCTAATTTCTTTATTCAACGGCCTGTTTTCGCCTGGGTGCTCTCCATCATTCTGATGATTGCGGGCGGGCTGGCCATTTTAAAACTGCCGGTGGCGCAATATCCAACCATTGCGCCGCCAGCAGTTGCGGTGACAGCGACCTACCCTGGCGCTGATGCCCAGACGGTCCAGGATACCGTGACGCAGGTTATCGAACAGAACATGAACGGAATCGACAATCTGATGTACATGTCGTCCACCAGTGATTCTGCCGGTAACGTCACCATCACCCTGACGTTCGAGTCGGGTACGGATCCTGATATCGCGCAGGTGCAGGTTCAGAACAAACTCCAGCTCGCTATGCCGCTGCTACCGCAAGAAGTACAGCAACAGGGGATCGGCGTGGAAAAATCCAGCAGCAGCTTCCTGCTGGTCGCGGGATTTGTGTCGGATAATAAAAACCTCACTCAGGATGATATCTCCGACTATGTCGCTTCTAACGTAAAAGATGCGATCAGCCGTACTTCCGGCGTCGGTGATGTGCAGCTGTTCGGTGCGCAGTATGCAATGCGCATCTGGCTGGACAGCAACGCGATGAATAAATATCAGCTCACGCCGTTGGATGTCATTAACCAACTGAAAACGCAGAACGACCAGATTGCTGCGGGCCAGTTGGGAGGTACGCCGTCCGTACCAGGGCAGCAACTGAACGCCTCAATTATTGCTCAAACGCGCCTGAAATCGCCGGAGGAGTTTGGCCGTGTGACGCTGAAGGTGAACCAGGACGGTTCAATGGTCCACCTGAAAGATGTGGCCCGCATTGAGCTGGGTGGCGAAAACTACAACATGGTCACCAAAATCAATGGCCAGGCAGCAACGGGGCTCGGGATCAAGCTGGCGACTGGCGCAAACGCGCTGGATACCGCTGCCGCCATTAAGAGTAAACTGGCGCAGTTGCAGCCCTTCTTCCCTCAGGGCCTGAAAGTCGTTTATCCGTACGACACCACACCTTTCGTGAAGATCTCAATCCATGAAGTGGTGAAGACGCTGTTTGAAGCGATCGTTCTCGTGTTCCTGGTGATGTACTTGTTCCTGCAAAACCTGCGGGCAACCCTTATTCCGACTATTGCCGTGCCCGTGGTGCTACTGGGTACCTTTGCGGTACTGGCTGCGTTTGGTTTCTCCATTAACACCCTGACGATGTTCGGGATGGTATTGGCGATAGGTTTGCTCGTCGATGATGCCATCGTGGTGGTTGAGAACGTAGAACGCGTCATGGTTGAGGACAAGCTGCCGCCAAAAGAGGCGACCCAGAAGTCGATGGAGCAAATCCAGGGCGCTCTGGTGGGCATTGCCATGGTGCTTTCAGCGGTGTTTATTCCGATGGCATTTTTTGGAGGTTCAACCGGGGCTATCTATCGCCAGTTCTCGCTGACCATTGTCTCCGCGATGGCCTTATCGGTGCTGGTGGCGTTGATATTAACGCCTGCTTTATGTGCAACGCTGCTCAAACCGGTTTCCAGCGACCATCATGAAAAGAAAGGTGGATTCTTCGGCTGGTTTAACGCGCTTTTTGATAAGAGCGTGGAGCACTACAGCAACAGCGTGAGCGGCATTTTACGTAAGACCGGACGCTATCTGCTGGTTTACGTCATCATCGTCGGCGGCATGGCAGTACTGTTCCTGCGCCTGCCTTCCTCCTTCCTGCCGGAAGAGGATCAGGGGGTGTTTATGACGATGGTTCAGCTGCCGGCAGGGGCGACGCAGATGCGTACCCAGCAGGTACTCGATCAGGTTCAGGACTATTATCTGACGAAAGAGAAAGCGAACGTTGAATCGGTCTTTACCGTAAACGGATTTAGCTTTAGCGGGCAGGGGCAGAACTCCGGTATCGCTTTCGTCAGCCTGAAGCCATGGGAAGAACGCCCGGGCAAGGAAAACGGCGTTGAGGCGATTGTCAGCCGCGCAACGAAAGCGTTTAGCCAGATCAAAGATGGTCTTGTATTTCCGTTTAACCTCCCTGCCATTATTGAACTGGGTACCGCAACAGGCTTTGACTTTGAACTGATTGACCAGGCAAACCTGGGACATACGCAGCTCACGCAGGCACGTAACCAACTGCTTGGCATGGTAAGGGAACATCCTGACTTACTGGTCCGCGTGCGTCCTAACGGACTGGAAGATACGCCACAGTACAAACTGGATGTCGACCAGGAGAAGGCCCAGGCGCTGGGTGTGAGCATATCTGATGTCAATCAGACCATCTCAACAGCATTGGGTGGTACTTATGTGAACGACTTTATCGATCATGGACGCGTGAAAAAAGTTTATGTCCAGGCTGATGCTCGCTTCCGTATGTTACCAGGAGATATTAACGACCTGTATGTGCGTAGTGCTAACGGCGAAATGGTGCCTTTCTCTGCCTTTAGCAGCTCTCACTGGGTGTACGGCTCACCTCGTCTGGAACGTTACAATGGGATGCCATCAATGGAGATCCTCGGTGAGTCTGCGCCAGGCAAAAGTACCGGTGAGGCAATGGAGATGATGGAAAGCCTTGCGTCGAAACTGCCTTCCGGAATTGGCTACGACTGGACGGGGATGTCTTATCAGGAACGTCTTTCCGGAAATCAGGCTCCAGCACTGTATGCCATTTCACTGATTGTGGTGTTCCTGTGTCTGGCGGCTCTCTATGAAAGCTGGTCAATTCCATTCTCGGTCATGCTGGTTGTGCCCCTGGGGGTGATCGGCGCGCTTCTGGCTGCATCAATACGTGGGCTGAACAATGACGTTTACTTCCAGGTTGGTCTGCTTACGACAATTGGTTTATCAGCCAAAAACGCCATACTGATCGTTGAGTTCGCCAAGGATCTTATGGATAAAGAAGGCAAAGGGATTATTGAAGCCACGCTGGAAGCCTCACGTATGCGTCTGCGCCCTATCCTGATGACCTCTCTGGCATTTATCCTTGGTGTTATGCCTCTGGTCATCAGTAGTGGCGCAGGTAGTGGGGCACAAAACGCTGTCGGGACGGGCGTGATGGGCGGGATGCTGTCAGCCACTCTGCTGGCCATTTTCTTTGTTCCTGTTTTCTTCGTTGTTGTCCGGAGACGGTTTACAAAGCATAAGGATTAATGAAAATCATAAAGGCACCTCTGGTGCCTTTATGATTTCCTGTCAGCATTCTAATAAAAAGACATCTCTTCACATTTCCTCCATAAATAATCAACGCCCCTCTTTTTTCTCCATGATTTTTACAATCCACACAATTTGAGATTATTCCCCGTGCTGTATGGTATTAGTGCGGTGGTAAAATAATCATCAATTCGTAAATTGCCGCATCGGCTCTTAAGCGAATAAGCGATCATATTGAGGTAACATCATGAAAAGATTCCTTTCCGTTGCACTTCTCGCTGCGCTGCTTGCTGGTTGCGCGCACGACTCTCCCTGTGTACCGGTATACGACGATCAGGGGCGACTGGTTCACACCAATACCTGTATGAAGGGGACTACCCAGGATAACTGGGAAACAGCAGGTGCGATTGCCGGTGGCGCCGCAGCAATAGCTGGCCTGACTCTCGGTATTGTCGCCCTGACTAAATAATACTTTTAAAAGCGCGGCCATCGCCGCGCTTTTATTTTATCTAATCAAAGGGATGTATATTTCCCCTCTCAGATATCATCAGATAATTTTTAGATTCAGTATCCTGTTTTTTTTATAGCCCTATTTCCTTACCTATACAACCTCAGTCTGAATCACTGAATTGATTTAACGCTGCTGCGAGTAAGCATTATGCATTCCGTGAATTCATTTATAGCTGGGTTAAGACGCTTTAATACGTCAGTAAGGTATTAACGGCACTCGTTGGAATATCTGATAAGTAAATTGGTTTAGCTGAGGGCATAACGCAAAAAGGCCATCCTTTCGGATGGCCTTTCTACTTGTTTGATGTCTGGCAGTTCCCTACTCTCACATGGGGAGACCCCACACTACCATCGGCGCTACGGCGTTTCACTTCTGAGTTCGGCATGGGGTCAGGTGGGACCACCGCGCTAAAGCCGCCAGACAAATTCTTTTACTTCTTGCCGAACTTTAACCTAAGTATAAAGTGGTGCTGATACCCAGAGTCGAACTGGGGACCTCACCCTTACCAAGGGTGCGCTCTACCAACTGAGCCATATCAGCACGCTAAATTTGATGCCTGGCAGTTCCCTACTCTCACATGGGGAGACCCCACACTACCATCGGCGCTACGGCGTTTCACTTCTGAGTTCGGCATGGGGTCAGGTGGGACCACCGCGCTAAAGCCGCCAGGCAA